>JAIEAO010000161.1 GCA_029071345.1 Muribaculaceae bacterium
CCCCTCCGCGTTCTTGGTCGTCGTGTTTTTTATACATAAACCCAACAAACAGCACCCCCCCCCCCCGCGCCCCCCCCCCCCCCCCCCAGGGAGGGGGAGGAGAAGATTAGCATGTTACCCCACACCGATTTTCGCTTGCGCTCAAATCGATATGGGGTTATTATTAACTCGCCCTTTCAGGGCTTTTCACAATTTAATGGGAAATATTGAGAGATTTCTCCATTGCTTCAATGGAAGAGAGATCAAGTGCCGGCTCATTTCTTAATGCTCCACTTTCAACTTCTTTCATAGCGGCAAGTGTAATCGCATTCGGAATATGGGCCGGGCTTTTGGGGATAGGATGGCTCATAGACATTTGATTTATCATTCGTTCATGGAGCGGAGGATGGTGAGGGCGGCGGTGACGGTGGGCACGTCGTCGATGACTACGATGTTGCGGCCGTTGACCTCCTTGAAGTGACATGTGCGCACGTTGCGCTGGATGTAGTCGAGCACTTTGTTGAAGGCAGATGAATTGAAGTAAGCGTGGTTGTCGGAGCTTACGAAGTAGATGCGCAGCTTGCCCCCTTTCAGCACTAACCGCTCCATGCCGAGACGTCGCGCGATACTGCGCAGCGGAACAACGCGGATAAGTTCTTCGGTGGTGAAAGGTATCTCGCCGAATCGGTCGCGCAGTTCGGCGCGGAATTCCTCTAACTTTTCGGGTGCCTCCATGTTGTCGAGGCGGCGGTAGAGGGTGATGCGCTCCGACTCCTGCGGCACATATTCCGCCGGAATTCTCAATTCGAGGTCGCTGTCGATGTTGCAATCTGCCACAAATTCTTCCTGCTTACCGGCCGAAACGTCGGTAAAGGTATCCGAGAATTCCTCGGTTTTAAGTTCGATTACCGATTCTTTCAATATCTTCTGATATGCTTCGTAACCCAAGTCGGCGATGAATCCGCTCTGCTCCGCACCCAGAAGGTTGCCCGCGCCGCGTATGTCGAGGTCCTGCATGGCGATGTGTATTCCGGCTCCGAGGTCGCTGAAGCTCTCGATGGCCTGCAGACGGCGGCGCGCCACGGGGGTGAGAGGCATCTCGGGAGGCACGAGGAGGTAGCAGAACGCCTTGCGTCCGCTTCTGCCGACACGTCCGCGGAGCTGATGCAGTTCGCTGAGGCCGAAGTTGTGGGCGTTGTTGACAAGGATAGTGTTGACGTTGGGCATATCGATGCCGTTCTCGACGATGGTGGTTGAGAGAAGCACGTCGTAATCGTGGTTGGCGAAATCGATGATGGCCTGCTCCACCCGCTCCGGCGGCATCTGACCGTGAGCCGTAACTACCCGGATATTCGGGATAAGCCGGCGCAGCGTATTCTCGATCATCGTGAGGTTCTCGATGCGGTTGGAGATGAAGAATACCTGACCGTTGCGGCTAAGCTCGAATTCCACGGCTTCCTTGATCACATCGTCGTCAAAACTGCTGACGTTGGTCTCCACGGGTCGGCGGTTGGCGGGAGGTGTGTTGAGCGAACTGAGGTCGCGCGCACCCATCAGCGAGAACTGCAGCGTGCGCGGAATCGGCGTCGCGCTCATGGTGAGCGTGTCGACATTCACCTTCATCTGTTTCAGTTTCTCCTTGACGGCAACGCCGAATTTCTGTTCCTCGTCAATCACTAAGAGACCGAGGTCCTTGAATTTCACATTCTTTCCGATGATTTTGTGCGTGCCGATGAGAATGTCGATTTTCCCCTCTTCAAGGTCGGCGAGAATCTGTTTTATCTCTTTCGGCTTGCGAGCCCGGGAGATAAATTCCACCCTTACGGGGAGATCCTTAAGGCGGTTGGCGAAGGTGTGGTAATGCTGCATGGCGAGCACGGTGGTAGGCACCAGAACGGCTGTCTGTTTGCCATCTACGGCTGCCTTGAAGGCCGCACGGATCGCGATCTCAGTTTTGCCAAACCCCACGTCTCCGCAGACGAGACGGTCCATCGGACGCGGAGACTCCATGTCGGCCTTGATGGCTTGGGTGGCGCGCAGTTGATCGGGGGTATCCTCATAGATGAAGCTGGCCTCCAATTCATGCTGCAGATAGGAGTCGGGGGAGTAGGCGAAACCTTTCTCCTCGCGACGCTGCGCATAGAGTTTGATGAGGTCGCGCGCGATATCCTTGACCTTGGTCTTGGTGCGTTCCTTCAGCTTATTCCACGCTCCGCTGCCGAGCTTGCTTATCTTCGGCGGCACACCATCCTTGCCGCGGTATTTCGACAGCTTGTGGAGGGCATGGATGCTTACGAGGATGATGTCGTCGTTCTGGTAGAAGAGCTTGATCATCTCCTGCGGCGTGCCGTTAACATCGGTGCGCACCAGTCCGGCGAATTTGCCGATGCCGTGGTCGAGATGCACGATGTAGTCGCCAATCTCGATCTGGTTAAGCTCGCGCAGCGAGAGGGCGAGCTTGCCGCTGCGCGCCTTGTCGCTCTTGAGGTTATATTTGTGGAAACGGTCGAAGATCTGATGATCGGTGAAGAAGCAGTTTTTGCCGTCATGATCCACAAACCCCTCATGAAGCGTGCGGTCGACGGCCGTAAAAGGTATGTCGTCGCGTCGGTCGGCGAAGATGTTGCGCAGACGTTCCGCCTGATAGGGGGAGTCGGTGAGCACGAAGAGACGGTAACCGTCGTTGAGGAATTGGCGGAAACTGTCGGAAATGAGCTCGAAATTCTTGTGATAAAGGGCCTGCGGACCGCAATGGAAACTTATCACGGCATCTTCCTTGAAATCGGAATCGCCGCTGCGTGAGCCGTATTTTATGACCTTCATCTCTCCGAAAAGCTCTGCGAATTTCTCCGCATCCACCACTTTCTGCATCGCTTCCGGGTCTCCCTCCTCGGCAATAATCGCGGAGGAGGATACGGTCTCTTCCGAAACTGAGCTGATCCTTTCGAGAACATAAGAGGGGGATTGCGCGAAAAGGGGCGTCGCGGGGTCGATGAATTCGAGAAGACTGATCCCTTTTACCGAGCTTTCGTTGGAACTCGGAGGGAGTATATTGATGGCATCGAGCCGCTTTTCGCTCAGCTGCGTCTCGACATCGAATGTGCGTATCGAATCCACTTCATCGTCAAAGAAATCGAGACGGTAAGGGAGTTCACCCGAATAGGCGTAGACATCCACGATAGATCCTCGACGAGCAAATTGACCGGGTTCGTAGACATATTCCGTCTCGCGGAAACCGAGTTCGCGAAGGCGCGCAAGGAGGTCGGAGAGAATGATGCGTTCACCTTTCTTAAGCGATATACTGTTTGCGGCTATGGTCTCTGCATCGGCCACTTTCTCGGCCAGAGCTTCGGGGTATGTTATGACATAATGCAGCGGGCAATGCTTGTCGCGCAGGGCATCGAGCACTTCGGTGCGCAATATCTGTGCCGGAGGATCGGGCTGACCATACTTTATGGCGCGTTTGTAGCCGCTGGGAAAGATTCCCACTTTCTCCGGCCCGAGAATCTGGCACAGGTCGTTGTAGAGGTAGCCGGCGGTATCCATATCGTCGGCTATCACTAAGGGAGTATGCTTATGTTTTGGGAGCCCTGCCAACAGCATGGCAGGGGCGCTTCCTTCCAGCCCTTCGAGCCGGACGCGGCGCGCCTTCTTGTCGGCGAGGGCTTTCGTTACGGATTCTACCCTCACCTTGGTGGCAAACAGTTTATCGACTTCCGCTAAAACCACTTTATTGGTTAATGATTTAGATTACTTGTAGGGACGCTCCATGGAGCGTCCGAATAAATCGCTAGCTGATTGTGGACGCACCATGGTGCGTCCCTACTTTTTATGGCCTCAAATATTTATTGGTATCTTTGAGGACTTCGATGGCGGCTTTGAGCCCTTCGTCATCCTTGAGGTCGTAAGCGGTCTTGCCGCGTTCGCTGTAGTATCGCTCCACAATCTCGCTTCCGAGATATTCCGACAGCATCTTGCGGTTGTTGTCGAGATCATGCTCAAGATTATGGGTGAGAAGTTTCGAAAGGGCATCGAACTGAGTTTTGGTCTCATCGTTCATATATCCTTCAGCCTCGGCCACCTGACGCAGCTGCTTCATCATCTCCTCGCAAGCCTTGTCGTATTTGAATTTGTCAGGATCGATCGAGGCTTTGAATGCAGAGAAAATCGAGTCGTTGATCTCGAAATCAGCGGGGGCGGGGATAGTGGGGTTTTCGGCCACAAACTTGGTGGCGAAATCGAAAATCCAGTTGTCGGCCACGGCGTTGTAGACGAGGCGGTTCACGTTGGCCCAGTTGATGGTGGTGTCGGGGCGGAGACCGCCGCCGTCGCGCACTTCGCGGCCGTGAGCTGTCTTGTATACGTTGGTCAGGCTGTCGGGCACACGCGCCACCGTTCCGTCTGCATTGCGGTGAGAATAATCCACAGCCTGAATGAGCCGGCCCGAGGGGAGATAATATTTAGCGATAGTGACTTTGAGTATGTCGCCGTAGGGGAGTTCCAGCGGTGCCTGCACGAGACCTTTGCCGTAGCTGCGCGAACCGACAAGCACGGCGCGGTCGAGATCCTGCAGCGAACCTGCCACAATCTCTGATGCCGATGCGCTGCCACCGTCGATCAATACCGCTAAGGGAGTGTCGGGGAAGAGGGGTTTGCGGGTGGTCTTGTATATCTTCTCCATCGAGGGGTCGCGACCGATGGTGTGGGCCACTTCAGTTCCTTTGGGAACGAAATAGCTTACCAGATCGATGGCGCTCTCCACCACACCGCCGCCGTTGTTGCGCAGGTCGATGACGATGCCGCTGACCCCTTTCTCCTTGAAATTCTCAAAGACGGGGCGCACCTCGTCGGGTGTCTTGCTGATAAACTGGCGCAGAGATATATAGCCGATGCCGTCGATTATTGTGTCTAATTTAACGCTATTTTCTTTCACCTTGGCGCGCTCCACTATGAATGTCAGGATCGAATCCTGCACGAACGGACGGTCAACGGTAACCTGCACCTTTGTGCCGGGCACACCTTTCAGAAGTTTTGTCACCTTCTCGCTTCCCATGTTTCGCACATCGACGCTGTCGACCTTGATAATGTGGTCGCCGGCGCGAAGTCCGGCCTGCTTTGCCGGACTGCCCGCCATCGGCTGGGAGATGAAGGTGGAGCCTTTGCGCTCCATCACATAGCTTCCGATGCCGGAGTATTCCCCGGTGGTCATGCGCTCAAGCAGCTCCTGATTGGAGGCACTGTAATATTCCGTGTAAGGGTCGGTCTGCATCAGAAACGCGTCGATGGCCGCCTTGAAACTCTCATCGGTGTTGATGGAGTCGACATAATGGAGCTCCACCTGCTTCACCACGGAGTTAAAGGTGTTGAAATTGCGGGCCAGTGCCGCGTCATGGCTTTTCTGCGCCGAAAGTGACAGCGTCACGCCGATTGACGATAGCGTCAGCGCCACCGCAAGAAGCGAGTATAATAATCTGTTTTGTCTCATACTTTTTTTAGTGAGAGGTGAGAGGTGCACTCACTGCGTTCGCGCCACAATCACTGTCTATAATTCCTAATTCCTAACTCCTAATTCCTAACTGTTTCGGGGTGCGGATAATCCACCGTGAAGTGCAGTCCGCGGCTCTCCTTGCGCTCCATAGCCTGCCTCATGATGAGATACGCCACATTGATGATGTTGCGGAGCTCGCACAACTGACGCGACACCTTGCTGCTCTTGAATAAGGCCTCGGTCTCCTGATAAAGGATGTCGAGACGGTTCCAGGCGCGCTTCAGGCGGAGGTCACTCCTCACAATACCAACATAATAGCCCATGATCTGGTTCACCTCCTTCTCCGATTGGGTGATAAGCACCATCTCCTCGGGGTGCGCGGTGCCCTCGTCGTTCCATTCGGGCACATCATCGCGCCAGTCATATTCCGACAGGTGTTCCAGAGCGTGCTTGGCCGCAGCATCGGCATATACCACCGCCTCGATGAGTGAGTTGGAGGCGAGACGGTTGCCGCCGTGAAGACCGGTGCATGAGCATTCGCCCACGGCATATAGGCGCTGGATCGAGCTTTCGCCGTCAAGGTTAACCTTGATGCCGCCGCAGAGATAATGCGCAGCGGGAGCTACGGGAATCATGTCCTTCGTGATGTCGATGCCGAGCGAGAGGCATTTCTCATATATATTCGGGAAGTGTCGTTTGGTCTCCTCGGGGTCTTTATGGGTGACGTCGAGGAAGACATGGTCGGTGCCGTGCAGCTTCATCTCCGAGTCGATGGCGCGGGCCACGATGTCGCGGGGAGCGAGCGAGAGGCGCGGGTCGTACTTATGCATGAACTCCTCGCCGTCCATATTGCGGAGCACGGCCCCGTAGCCGCGCATAGCCTCCGTTATGAGGAAGCTGGGGCGGTCGCCGGGATGATAGAGAGCGGTGGGGTGGAACTGGATGAACTCCATATCGCTCACCGTGCCCTTGGCGCGATACACCATCGCGATGCCGTCGCCTGTAGCGATAAGGGGGTTGGTGGTTGTGGTGTAGACTGATCCTACGCCGCCGGTGGCCATTACCGTAACTTTGGCAAGGAACGTGTCGACCTCGCCGTTATCCTCATTGAGCACATACGCGCCGTAGCAAGTGATATCGGGAGTGCGGCGGGTCACGATTTTGCCGAGATGATGCTGGGTGATGATCTCGATGGCGAAACGATTCTCGAACACATCGATGTCGGGATTGCGTTTCACTGCCTCCACAAGACTCAGCTGAATCTCTGCGCCGGTGTTGTCGGCGTGATGCAGAATGCGGAACTCCGAATGCCCTCCTTCACGGTGCAGGTCGAAATTGCCGTCCTCGTTCTTGTCGAAATCCACGCCCCAGCTGATCAGCTCACGGATCTGCTCCGGCGCATTTTTCACCACCTGCTCCACGGCCGCCGGATCGCTGAGCCAGTCGCCGGCCACCATCGTGTCGTGGATATGCTTTTCGAAATTATCTACTTCAAGGTTAGTCACCGAAGCGACGCCACCCTGCGCGAAATATGTATTGGCCTCCGAAGGAGTGGTCTTGCATATCATCGCCACTTTAGCTCCGCCGCGAGCCGCCTTGAGTGCGAAACTCATCCCCGCGATGCCGGAGCCGATCACTAAACAGTCATACTTATATACCATCGCAAATATCGAAAGATACTCGCATGTCGGCAAAGAGCGAACGTCGGTTGAAATCCGGTGTGCGGTGCCGCAGGCACTTTGACCGACTGCAAATATGGTTAATCCCGCAAATTTAATAAAAATTTGCCGTGCCGCCAACACGATTTTCGAGAAGCTCTTCCTATGCTTCCAAATGTGTTATCAGATCGTCTGCCGACATAGCCTCCATTTTAGAGAAAGCAAACAGTTTCTTACCTAAGTCTTTGAACGATGCCCCGACGTGATAGACTGTGTCATCTACGATAAGAAAGCGATCGTGAGCCCGCACAAGATCGCACATCAGGGTATAGGCATCGAATATCTGTCCCTCATAGAATATTCCTTCACGCGGAGGGAGCGATGTCCGAATGAAGAAATCCATTTTATTATTCAGTTCCTTAATCTGACTGTCGTGTTCGGAAAGTCTGTGATCGATACGGCTTTCCATGTGAAGCAGGCGCTGATTAATGCTGTATCCTCTCAACAGATATTCCTTCAAGACCTTGTTGGCCCACTGACGAAACCGGGTTGCGTTTCGGCTATTCACTCTATATCCAACTGATAATATAGCATCTAAGTTATAGAATTTTGTTTTGTAGCGCTGGGCGTGATTATTCCCCATGTGTTCCAAAATGGAACATGTGCTATTTTCATCCAATTCTCCTGAGGCGTAAATATTTGCCAGATGTTTAGTTATCGCCGGGCGTTTTGTGCCGAATAAATCTGCTATCTGCTGTTGAGTCAGCCAGACAGTCTCATTCTCCAACCGGACCTCGAGTTTTACGGTTGAGTCCGGTTGGTAGAGTATTATTTCGTTGTCTTGACCTTGCGATGGAGACGCAAGTGATATTGAGGTCTTCTCGTTCATGATGCAAATTTAGCGAATTATTCTTTGAATTCTATGTAAAAATCACGGCAAAAGAGATTGTTTTAGGTGGAAGGAAGGGGATGTGCGTATTTATTTAAGGTAGGGGATAGGTAGATTCGGTCGGGATTGCTATATTTGCAGTCGTATAACCAAATTCAGACATTTTTTAGTGATGTATTTATTAGGATATGATGTAGGCAGTTCGTCGGTTAAAGCGGCGATCGTAAACGCACAGACAGGTGAGTGCGTGGCGTCGGATTTTTATCCGAAGTCGGAGGCTCCTATCAAGGCACATAAAGCCGGATGGGCGGAGCAATCGCCCGAAAACTGGTGGCAATATCTCAAAGAGGCCACTCATGCTGTCATGAATAAGTCCAAGATCGACCCGAAGGAGATTGCAGCCGTCGGCATCAGTTATCAGATGCACGGATTGGTGGCTATAGATAAGGAGTGTCGTGTGCTCCGCGACGCCATCATCTGGTGTGATTCGCGCGGTGTGCCTTACGGCGACAAGGCTTTCGAGGAGGTGGGAAATGAAAAATGCCTCTCCCGTCTGCTCAACTCCCCCGGCAATTTCACCGCCTCCAAGCTGAAATGGGTGAAAGACAATGAGCCGGAGCTGTTCGAGAAGATTTGGAAAGTAATGCTTCCCGGCGACTATATAGCCATGCGTCTCACAGGTGAAATCTGCACCAATCCTGAGGGATTGTCGGAATATATGTTGTGGGATTTCCAGGAGAACAAGGCGGCCGATTTCCTTCTTGAGTATTTTGGTTTCGATAATTCGATACTTCCTGAAATCACAACCACATTCTCGGAGCAAGGGCGACTCACGAAAATGGCAGCCGAAGAACTTGGTCTCGTCGAGGGCACGCCGGTTACATATCGCGCCGGAGATCAGCCCAATAATGCATTGTCGCTCAATGTTTTCAATCCGGGTGAGGTGGCCTCTACCGCCGGCACATCGGGTGTGGTCTACGGTATCAACGGCAACATCGCCTACGACCCGCAGTCGCGCGTCAACAATTTCGCTCATGTCAATCACACTGCCGAGGCTCCGCGCATCGGCGTGATGACCTGTATCAACGGCACCGGCATCCTCAACTCATGGATAAAGCGCAACATAGCCCCCGAAGGTATCTCTTACGAGGAAATGAACGAGATGGCGGCGCAGGCACCCGTGGGGTCGCTCGGTGTGACAGTGCTCCCGTTCGGCAACGGAGCGGAGCGCGTGCTTCAGAACCGCGAGACCGGCTGTTCATTCCACGGCATTAACTTCAACATCCACAACCGCAGCCATCTTCTCCGAGCCGCTCAGGAGGGAATCGTATTCTCTCTCTATTACGGCATGGAGATCATGAAAGATATGGGTCTGGAGGTTAACCGCATCCACGCCGGCCACGCGAATATGTTCCTCAGCGACATCTTCCGCACCACGCTTGCATCAGTGTCGGGAGCCGTGATCGACATCTTTGACACGGACGGAGCCGTAGGGGCAGCCCGCGGTGCCGGAATCGGAGCAGGGATTTACAAAACTCCCGCCGAGGCGTTCCGTACGCTCCGCAAGATAATGACCGTGGAACCGGCCGCCGACCGCACTCCCTATCTTGAAGCCTACGCCCGCTGGAAAGCATTTCTTCTCAAAGAATAATAGTTTGTCTCAGACTGTGTTGAGGGCGTAAGCCCGAAATTCAATCAACATGACAAATTGACATTATGACAAAACGACAATCAATAATCTAAAATCTAAATAAGTTATGGCTAATAAGGAATATTTCCCCGAAATCGGGAAAATCAAATTTGAAGGCACAGGAAGTTATAATCCTCTTGCCTTCCGTTACTATGACGCGGAGCGCATCGTTCTCGGCAAACCTATGAAAGAGTGGCTGAAATTCGCTATGGCATGGTGGCACACACTTTGCGCCGAGGGTGGCGACCAGTTTGGCGGCAGCACTAAGAAGTTTCCCTGGAACGAAGCTGCCGATTCAATGACAGCTGCCAAGCAGCGTGCTGATGCAGGTTTCGAAATCATGCAGAAGCTCGGCATCGAATATTACTGCTTCCACGACACCGACCTCATAGGCGACCTCGGCGAAGATATCGCAGACTACGAGGGCCGTATGCTGGAGATCACCGCTTACCTCAAGGAGAAGATGGCCGAGACCGGCATCAAGAACCTCTGGGGCACGGCCAACGTGTTCGGCAACGCCCGCTATATGAACGGAGCAGCCACCAACCCCGACTTCGACGTTGTGGCCCGCGCAGCGGTGCAGATCAAAAACGCTATCGACGCCACAATCGCGCTCGGCGGTCAGAATTATGTGTTCTGGGGCGGTCGAGAGGGCTACATGAGCCTGCTCAACACCGACCAGAAGCGTGAGAAAGAGCACCTCGCAACCATGCTTCGCATGGCCCGCGACTATGCCCGTGCAAAAGGCTTTACCGGCACATTCCTCATCGAACCCAAACCGATGGAGCCTTCTAAACATCAGTATGACGTAGACACCGAGACTGTGATCGGATTCCTTAAGGCTCACGGGCTCGACAAGGACTTCAAGGTGAACATCGAGGTTAACCACGCCACACTCGCAGGCCACACCTTCGAGCATGAGCTTTGCGTGGCTGTCGACAACGGTATGCTCGGATCTATCGACGCCAACCGAGGCGACTATCAGAACGGCTGGGATACTGACCAGTTCCCCATCGACAATTATGAACTGACACAGGCTATGATGCAGATCGTACGCAACGGCGGTCTCGGCAACGGCGGCACCAACTTCGACGCCAAGACCCGTCGCAACTCCACAGATGCGGAGGATATCTTCATCGCCCACATCGCCGGTATGGATGCCATGGCGCGCGCACTGCTCTGCGCAGTCGAGATTCTGGAGAAATCGCCTTACAAGAAGATGGTCGAGGACCGCTACGCAAGCTTCAACTCAGGCGAGGGTAAGAAATTCGAGGACGGTGAGCTCACTATGGAAGACCTCGTGAACTATGCGAAGGCCAACCCCGAGCCCGCACAGACTTCCGGCAAACAGGAACTCTACGAGGCCATCGTCAATATGTATTGCTAATCGTGGGAGAGTCTTTGTAGATATTAGATTAATAAAATATTATAGGTGCATTAAATAGGGGCGTACTACCGTGCGTCTCTATTTTATCTTTTTTAGAAGGGGGTGGTGGCAATCCGGGAAATTTTCACTAAATTTGCAGATATGGAGGCAAGTAGCAGGGAATCCCGAACTCATAAAAGCATAAAGAACAGCGTAGTGGCACTTACGATGTTTTGCTTCAACATAGGGTTACAATTCTTTTCGCGAAAAATCTTTCTCGATTATTTAGGCACGGAGGTGCTCGGTCTCAACACCACGGCCGACAATCTGCTGCAGTTTCTCAATCTGGCAGAATTAGGAATAGGGAGTGCCGTGGCGTTCGCCCTGTTCAAGCCGTTGGCAGAAAACGACCGAGGCACGATCAACGAAATAATAGCCATAATGGGATGGCTATACCGGAAAATAGCATATTTTATAATTGCCGGAGCTGTGCTGTTGATGTTCTTTTTCCCGTTGATATTCAGAAAAATCAATCTTCCGTTCTGGTATACATACGCTTCGTTCGGTGTGCTATCTTTCAGTGCGTTGCTGGGATATTTTGTGAATTATCGCCAAGTGCTCCTGACTGCGGATCAGAAAGAATATAAAATCCAGTTTGCCTATCGGCTTGTGATGATAATCAAGGTGATGTGTCAGATGACGGCCGTCTATCTTTTGCCGAACGGTTATATATGGTGGCTGGTGCTTGAATTCCTCTTTGCGATTATAAGTTCGATCTGTATAAACCTAACGGTCAAAAAGACTTACCCCTATCTTAACCGTATCCGCATAGACCGCCATCTGATCAAGTCTAAATATTCCATACTGGTCAAGAAAATAAAGCAGCTCTTTTTTCACAGGATAGGGGGGTTTGTGCTCACCCAGACAAGCCCACTGATCATCTATGCCTACACTACCCTTACGGTGGTGGCTCTATATGGTAACTATTTGCTGGTAACCAACGGAGTTTACGGTCTTCTGAATGCCGTTTTCAACAGTATGGCGGCCGGGGTGGGAAATCTGGTTGCATCTGCCGATAAATCCAGGGTTATGCAGGTTTTCAGGGAGTTGTTCAGTATACGCTTCGTGCTTATATGGTCGTTATGTCTGACACTTTATTTGGTGACCCCCGAGTTCATAATCGTATGGATAGGTAAGGAATACCTGCTGCCGCAGAGCACTCTCCTCCTGATGATCGGAATTTTCTATGTGATGACAAGCCGACTGACAGTAGATGCCTTTATTAACGGTTACGGCCTTTTCGGAGATGTCTGGTCGCCGCTTGTGGAAGGCACCATCAATATTAGCCTTTCGATATTTCTCGGGGCGCATTACGGATTGAACGGTATCGTCTGCGGAGTGCTTACGAGTCTTGTAGTTTCAATGATAATCTGGAAGCCTTATTATCTATTCACCAGGGAATTGAAAGGCTATTACAAGCAATATATAGTAGATTACATAAAGCATCTGGCTGCCGGAGCAATCGTGGCCTACGGTGTCATAATGCCGGTTCGCCATATTCATACTGCCACCTGCAGCAATCTATTCGAGCTTGCAGGTTATGCCGGGATTATAATGGCGATCAGTATTGTCGAAACGGGTGTTATGCTGCTAATATTCCGCACGGGACTCCGTTATTTTATTGACAGGATCATCCGTCGAAACCGTGTGTAATTGAAATCTTATATAAAATGGAAGATAAAGGAGTGATAGCTAAAATAAAACCGGTTGTAGGGGAGTTTGTTCGCCGTTGCACAAAATTCGTAACGCTTCGTACGAAACTCATAAAATGCAGATTATGGGCTCAGGAGCCATCCAATATTTTTGACATACCTATCATAATCAATAATTATAACCAGTATGACTTTTTGCTGCGTCTGATAGCATCGCTTGAGAAACGTGGATATAGAAACATCCATATTCTTGATAATGCCTCTACTTATCCCCCTTTGATGGAATATTATAAGCATACTCCTTACAAAGTGTATCATCTCGGAGCAAATCTCGGGTATACGGCGTTCTGGCTTTCAGGGATATATAAGCAGTTTCTGAATCAATATTTCGTATATACGGATCCAGATCTGGAAATAAGTGAAGAATGTCCTGACGATTTCATGCAACGGTTCTACGATCTCCTTCAGCGTCATCGCCTCTCATCAAAAGTGGGTTTCGGATTGCGTATAGACGATCTGCCGGATCATTATCCGCATAAGGAGAAGGTGATAAATTGGGAATCTGTCTTTTGGGAAGAGGAAGTAGAACCGGGAGTATACCTTGCGCCGATTGACACTACGTTCGCGTTATATCGTCCGTTTACTAAGAACACGCGCGATAAGTTAGATAATATCCTCCGCACCGGATTCCCATATACGATGCGTCATCTTCCCTGGTATTCCAATCCCGACAATCAGACTGAAAACGAAGCCTATTACACGAAGAGCACTCAGTCTGAAACACATTGGGGGGGTAAAATCGACAAAAATGTTAGAACCGCTGTAGACAAAAAACGTTAATCCAGCGAGTGGATTCGGCGGAATTTCTCTCGGTCTTTGGGAAATTCCCCTCCACGGTGAGCGAAGAAGTG
Organism: Muribaculaceae bacterium; assembly: GCA_029071345.1. GTDB lineage: Bacteria > Bacteroidota > Bacteroidia > Bacteroidales > Muribaculaceae > Lepagella. The sequence continues at coordinate 13,694 of JAIEAO010000161.1, forward strand.
TGGCGCCACGAGATCAATCTCCGCATCGTGGAAGAGGTCTTGCACATTCTGTAGAAGTGCGGATGTGATATCGGGCATCTGCGCCGCCTCCTTGATGTAAGCGTTGATCTGATAGCACATATAGTTGTCGTTGAGATCAAGCTCCAATACGAAAGGCTTCGGCTCCTGAAGCACACCGTCGGTCATGAGGGCAGCCTTGATGAGAAGCTCGTGAACTTTGCGCCAGGGCACATCATATCCCATAGTCATCACGGTGTGGATTATGAGGCCGTAGTTGCGGGCCGACGCGCTGTAGTTGACCGTGTCAGACGACATTATGAATGAGTTAGGGATGGTGACCACCTCGTTCTTGATCGTGCGCAGACGGGTCACGAACGGCGTTTTCTCTATAACTGTGCCCACGGTATCTTTCACCTTGATGAAATCGCCATCCTTGAACGGGCGCATATAAGTAATTACAAATCCGGCTATGAAATTGGCAATCACCGTGCTCGATCCGAGCGATACGATCAATCCGACAAATACCGATATACCCTGGAATACCCCCGATTTCGCTCCCGGCAGATAAGGGTATATCATGGCGATCATAAAGGCATAAAGAAGGAAGCGGACTATGTTGAACGTCGGGTGTGCCCATTCGGGATAGAAACCTGAAATCTTCAATCGTTCGGTGGCAATCTCTTTGGAGAGATAATGGAATCCTTTTACGATATATCTTACGCAATACCATATCACCAGAATTATAAAAAGATTCGGGATATATTCCACCACCGACTTCACCACCATCTTGATAGGATCGAAGATATAATAGAATATCTTCATCGCCAGATTCTCGGTCTGCGGGAAGATTGAGAAGAGCACAGGGATTGTAATGATAAGGACGGTGAGGAGGATGAAGTATCTCAGAATGTTGGCCGCGAAAATCAGCAGATGGGTGAGTCGCGCGGTGTTGAGAAGTTCATAATTACGGACCACCACGGCCTTCATCTTCTGCTGTTTGAACCTGATGATGCGTCTGCGCAATCGGCGGAAGAGCCAGTTGATCAGCTTGAAGAAGGTATACTGCAGGATAATGACGAGCACAAAGAGAGCTCCGCGTCTCACCATGACCCAGAAACTATTTTCGTTTCTGAGATATTGTATCTTGGCATCGAGCAGGGGGGCGTATTCCTTGGCGAGTTCTTCGGTGGTCTTTCCCTCCCATAGCGCGTCTTGTTCGGTAATGCTCATGATTACCTTGCTGCCATACATCAAGTCGATATAGTTGTCATTATCGAGAGTATGGACGCTGTCGCGCGCGAGGCGCCGGTCTTTACCTATCCTCAGGATCGTCTCGGCTATGGTTTCGGCGCGGTCGGCAGGAGATCGGCCTCCCATCGAGACATAGATCATGAACATCGTGTCGGCCTCCACCACAACGGGAACGCCCGCGGTTATGGGGCGCAGAGAGTCGATTATCTGGATCTGGCGTACGCGTTTGATAGAGTCGGAATAATGGTTCTGGTTCTGGGTGTTGGTGAGTTCCGCCTGAAGCAGTGCCTCTTTCAGTTTCATCTCCTGCAATCTGACATTCATTTCGTAAAGCCGGATTGAATCAAGGCGGATACGCTCTTCGACCGGGATCACTTCATTCCCGGAAGAATCGGCGGAAGTCTTGTCAAAAGCATTGCGCACTATCTCTCCCGCCTTCTTGATGAGCTGCCCCCGGGCAAAAGGTGCTGAGACGAAGAGCAATGCAAAGATGCAAATAATATATGGTAATTTGAATTGTATGTTGGAGATCTCTCCACGTTTAAAAAGTTTCTTAATGTCGGTGATAGTCATAAGTAGGGGCTAAAGAGGATGGACTCCAATGCGATTGTTGTCTGCAAAATTACGCAGAATCTCCTAATTGACAAAATAAAGGGATAATATTTCAGCAGGGACGTTGATCGGATGAACAAATAGGCTGGAGGCGGCGTTATGTTGTTAACTATGAAAATCGCTAATTTATAAAAATCGTAAAATCGTATGAGAAGTATTACTACATTTGATCTTCAGTATGCCCACCGTTTCTACGGATTCAAAGGTGAGGCACAGTACCTTCACGGCCACACAGGAATCATGACCAT
>JAIEAO010000162.1 GCA_029071345.1 Muribaculaceae bacterium
CTCTTGTCGCGTGGGCTCGGTGATGTTGTTAAGAGACAGCTTTTTTAGCATCCTTATCGTAATCGCAGCATTGCTCCTCATCGGAGCCGTACTTATTCAGAAATCAAAAGGTGGCGGTCTGGCATCAGACTATTCCAGCGGCAACCAGTATCTCGGCTATCGCAAGACCACTGACTTCATCGAGAAAGCCACATGGACTCTCGCAATCGTGATCTGCGTCTTCAGCATCTGCGCTTCATTCTCAGTGAAGACTCCCGTTAACCGTTCAAGCATCCAGAATGCGGCTCCCGCTCCCAACTCTGCAGCTCCCGCTCCGGTTAACATTCCCGCAGCTCCTGCAACTCCCGCAAAATAATCTCTGAATTAGAATTTGCTATAAACGACAAAAGCGCTTCCATCCGAAGCGCTTTTGTCGTTTGTGCCGAGTGCTTTTCGTGCCGAGTGCTTCAGCACTCGGTTCCTATCGTTGGCCCCAAAGCAATTTATTTCTAAGTAACCTTGCAAACTGCGAATTCGGACGGCGCATCACCACCACCTCGAAATCAGCCTTGCGAATCTCCAACGCACTTCCATCCGACGGAATGTTATAATAACGGCCGTCGAGACTCACCCGCGAATTGTCGATACGCGAATCGGCGTGAAGCGTCACCACCGAGCCTCCATCGATCACCAAAGGCCTCATTGTCAAGGAATGGGGAGCAATAGGCGACAAAACGAGACACTGCAGCGTAGGCTCCATAATCGGTCCGCCCACAGAAAGATTATAAGCCGTGGAACCCGTCGGGGTCGCCACTACAAGGCCGTCGGCCATATAGTCGGCAAGGAAATGGCCGTTGACCTCGGCATGCACAGTCACCATCGATGCCGTCTCGCCACGGAGCAACGACACCTCATTGAGGGCGTAAGGCCAGAAATCTTCCGGCATCGACGCGCAACTGACCTGAAGCACCATTCGCCGTTCGTACGTAGCGGTATTATCGGCCACCACATCCATCAGCTCCTCCATCTGGTCAAGTGAATAGCTTGCCAGAAAGCCGAGATGGCCGGTATTGATACCGAGGATCGGCACCTCCCGTTTTCCCACCCATTGCGCCGCGCGCAGGAAAGTGCCGTCGCCGCCAATGCTGACCACACATTCCGCATCGTCAGGCAACTCTTCCGCAACCAAAATCTCCGCGGGCAGAGCCACCGACTGATCTCTAAGACTGGCAGCGAATCCGGAAGCCATCGATACTTCAAAACCTCGTTCCAAAAGTCGCACAAAAAACCGGCTCAGAAGAGGCAGATAACCCTCCTGCTGCCGGTTTCCGTATATCGAAATCCTATTCATAAGGAATAATTGTAATTAATAATTGATATCTGATATCTATTATCTAATATCTATTATCTGCCATCTGACATCTAAACACTCAGCAGCGTCTTCAGCTCAAGCAACCGCCAGGCGGCCACATCGGTGTCAACGCTCTCCGAACCGTAAGACCAGATCACATCATAGCCGTAACGCTCAAGGCTATGCACCGCAGGCGACGGGTCTTCACGACGCACACGCAGCAGCACCCGAAGCTTGCCCCCTTCTGCCGGGGTGCTCCAGAGGTCGACCAAATGGGCGTCGGTATCCTCCACGGCACGGGCTATACGCGACGCACTGTAATCGCCGGGCGCGCATTCCAGAGCGATAATGCTGCTATCATCGCGGGCCGCGATCATCCGCCCGAGCCCCTCAAGCATCGAATCGCGGGTAATCTTTCCTACCATCTCCCCGTCAACGGTCACACCAAGTGAGCCGTCGGCACTATCCAAGAGACGGGGCAGCACGCTGACAACCGGCATCCCGCCGTCGACATTCTTTGTCGGAATATCAGCGCCGCCGGTAAAATCTAATGCAAGAATATCTTTTGCTCTCATCTCTTAATCCTTCCTTTTTATTATTAAACGCACAAACTTCGCACCGGGTTTAACAGTGCAAATGTGCGAATTTATCTACTTTTTACAAAGTTTAATTCACTTCTTTAAGTGAATTGATAAAAATTTCCTAAATTTGCACCTAAATGCAATGAAGTATCCTCCTCGTCTGCAAATTTAGCATAAATTCGCGAGTAAGCAAAGAGGGAACGTCGCCCAAAGGGCGGTGCCCGGTGCCGAAGGCACTTTGACTTACCGCAAAGTTACAAATAATATGCCAATTTTTAAAAGATGACACGTCTAAGCGTAAATATTAACAAAGTGGCGACGCTGCGCAACGCCCGCGGCGAGAACATCCCCGACGTGGTGAAATTCGCCATCGACTGCGAACGGTTCGGCGCACAGGGGATTACGGTGCATCCTCGCCCCGATGAGCGACACATCACACGCCGTGACGTTTACGACCTCCGCAAGGTTGTCAACACTGAATTCAATATCGAAGGCTACCCCTCCGACGATTTCATGCGTCTTGTCATCGATGTCAAACCGGAGCAAGTGACCCTCGTGCCTGATGCCCCCGGCGATCTAACGTCGAGCGCAGGATGGAACGTTGTCGCCAACAGCGATTTCCTTGCCGGAATCGTGATGCGCCTTCGTCAGGGTGGAATCCGAAGTTCAATCTTTGTCGATGCCGACCCGGTGCAGATCAAGGAAGCCGCACGCATCGGTGCCGACCGCGTGGAGCTTTATACCAAACCGTATGCCGACAACTTCCCTGCCGTCAATCCCGACGCTCTAATGCCCGAGGCCGTAACCCTTCCCCTCCCCGAGAAATTTGAGGAGCAGGCGCAGGAAGCGGTAGCCGCATTCGCGGCCGCATCGGCAGAGGCGAGAAAGCGAGGCATCGGCCTCAACGCAGGCCACGACCTCAACCTCCGCAACCTTGCATACTTCGCCAAAGCGCTCCCGCTGCTCGACGAAGTCAGCATCGGCCACGCCATTATCTCCGATGCCCTCTACCTCGGCATCAAAGAAACCATCCGCCAATACCGCTCATGCCTCTAATAAATTAGGAGTCAGGAATGAGGAGTTAGGAGTTATAGACACTCACTTCTCACCTCTCACTTCTCACTAAATTAGGGCGCAAGCCCGAAATTCCCCTCTCTGAAAACTGAAAACCGAAAACTGAAAACTGAATATGACATCCCAAACCCTTTCTTTCTGGTCTCTCTTCATGGACGGCGGCTACATCATGATTCCGCTCGCCATCCTCCTCATAGTCACCATATACGTCTTCGTGGAGCGTTCCATCGCCATCCACCGTGCATCGAAAGAAGACAGCACCTTCATGAACCGCATACGCGACTATGTGCATGAAGGCGACATCGAATCTGCTTTCAACCTCTGCAAAAAGACCGACACTCCTTATGCACGACTCATTCAGAAAGGTCTCAGCCGTATCGGTCGCCCGATGAACGATGTGCTCGTAGCCATAGAGAACACCGGCAATATCGAAGTGGCCCAGCTCGGTAAAGGATTCCCCTGGCTCTCCACAACAGCAGCCGGCGCACCGATGCTTGGATTCCTCGGAACAGTTGTCGGCATGATTCAGGCCTTCTTCTCGCTTGCATCCGCAGGCACATCAGCCAATATCACCGTGCTCTCAAGCGGCATCTACCAGGCCCTTGTCACAACAGTTGCGGGTCTTATCGTCGGCATCGCAGCCCTCTTCGCCTATAACTACCTCGTGGCCCGCGTGAACCGCGTGATGAATTCCCTCGAAACCAAGACAATGGAATTCATGGACCTCCTCAACGAGCCCGCCGCCTGATCGCCCAATCC
>JAIEAO010000163.1 GCA_029071345.1 Muribaculaceae bacterium
ATCAATGATAATCTTTGCAAAGATATAAAAATCAATTTATTGCAGAGATTTCATCACTCAAAATGTCCATTAGGTCTTGAATTGTTAAAGCGCTCTAAGCGGAGCGACAGTTGCTTGTCAACTGTCGTTATCGGTAATAGGGCAGTTGCAAGCAACAGCCCCTCCTTTATGCCCCGATTTTAACAACTATCCTTTTACATTGATCCTTAAAAATCCGTATGCCGCAGGGCGGCATGACAGCATAGGCCACTGCGAGGAAGTCGCGAAGCGACGACGATGCTGTGGTTGATATGATATCTCCCTTATAAATAGCCGCGTAGCGGTTATACTAACCCCTCCTTTGAATGTTGAACCGCTATGCGGCTCAGAAATATGGGAAGACTCGGAAACCCCGGTTTCTTCGCCACAATAGTGGCTTCATCACCGGGGCCTATTCTGTGTAGCCACTATGCGGCTTTTTAACAACCACCTTTTTACTTTGATCCGTTAAAATCCTTTGTTTTGTAGAATAAACTGCTTTTTAAGAGCGTCTAATCAAAATAATTTGTTAACTTTGCAACATCCGGTGGAGGAGAAATACCGCCGGAAAAGAAAAGTGTCAAGCTTTCTTTCTCAGCTAAACGAACCGCCAATTCAATAAACAACCTGAGATAGAGTGAGATTAGACGCTCTTTCTGTGTTTGTAGTATCCCTGGTTGCGGCCTGATGGACCGCCTATCCACATACACAACTCAGAGGGGCAGTTTATTCTACCCTCATATATCATTCAGGTTGTAGGCCTTGGCGGGCCTGTTTAGCTATGATAGAGGTGCGATGAATTCCCCTCTTTTCTTATGCCCATACGTTAACCGCCGAATTAGGGAGTCAGGAGGCAGAATAGTATTTAAACATCAACCAAAACTTACAAAAATGACGATTTTCCGAAAAACTATCTTATCCCTGATATTATCATCGGCAAGTTGCACAGTAATGGCGGAAGCTCCAAAAAATTGCATAGGCATCAGGGCATCTTTTCAACCTTCATGGGCTACCTCTTATGGAGTCAAAACATCTGTGCGTAGCGGATATATGATTGGAGTAATTGACCAGATATCCCTTTCAAGAAAGCTCCCATTTTATCTTGAGACAGGGTTAAGTTTCACCTCAAAGGGATATAAAATCCAGGGATTCGATAACAGTTCAACAACTATAAATTATTTGCGCATACCTCTTGCAGCATTGTATCGAATACCCATTGGGGAACACGTCTCAATACAACCCTCAGCCGGTGTGTATTATGCTTATGGGCTTTGGGGGCGGTTGCACTGTCAAGACAATTCTATAAATGTATTCTCTGAAAAGAGCATATCTAAAAATGATTTTGGCTATAATCTTGGGGTGGCATTGACTATAAACAATTTCTATATAGGAGTTCAATATGAGAATGGTCTCATTGATATAGCGAAAAATGATCTTATTTATCCCTCTCAGGTATCAATGCTGGGTTACAGAAGTCTAAAAAACTACTCCTTTGCAATAACTTTAGGATACACATTTAATATCAAATAATAACCGACAATGAAAAAATTGATTTATATCTGCGTATTAATTTTAAATCTTTGTTTATTTGGCGGATGCTCGGAATTTGATGACGTAGCATTATGGAACAAAGCTAATTACATGGATGAGCGATTGAAAAATGTAGAAGAACTATGCGCTCAATTCAATCGTAACATAGAGTCGTTACAGACTATGGTTGACGCTCTCCAAAAGAATGATTATATCAAATCGATCACACCAATTCGTGATGCACATGGAAATGAAATAGGATATAACATTGAGTTTTTATATTCCGGTATTGTGACTATTTATCACGGATCGGATGGTAAAGATGGAAAGGATGGTGCCAATGGAACTGATGGCTCATCTCCTCAAATCTCAGTTAGACAGGATTCAGATGGGATCTACTATTGGACGCTTAATGGAGAGTGGCTGACTGATTCTATGGGAAATAAGATAAAAGCACAGGGGATTGATGGCAAAGATGGGTCCGACGGTAAGGATGGAGTTGATGGTAAAAACGGCGCTGACGGAAAGGATGGCATTGTACCTCAATTAAAAATTGAAAACGGTCATTGGTATTTATCTAAAGATAATGGTTTAAGTTGGATTGATTTGGGACCGGCTACAGGCGCAGACGGTAAAGATGGAGCCGATGGTAAGGACGGAGCAAACGGCAAAGATGGCGTTGATGGCAAAGACGGTGCCGATGGTAAGGACGGAGCAAACGGCAAAGATGGCGTTGATGGCAAAGACGGTGCCGATGGTAAGGACGGAGCGAACGGTAAAGATGGCGTTGACGGAAAGGATGGAGATTCAATGTTTACATCTGTTGATTATTCATCTTCAGAGGAATATATTATTATCACTCTTTCAAACGGCGAGCAACTTAAGTTTCCGACTTGGGCTGCCTTTGAATCGCTTCGCAAATTCTGTAATCAACTGAATACAAATATCAATGCTCTTCAAGAAATCATAAATGCTTTGCAAAATGATGTACGGATAATTTCTGTACTCCCCGTTATGGAAGGTGGTAAGGAGGTAGGGTACACGATTACGTTCACGAAAGGTAACCCGGTTACTATCTATCATGGTAAGGACGGACAAAATGGTAAAGATGGAGCTGACGGCAAGGACGGCGCCAACGGAAAGGATGGTGCCGACGGTAAGGATGGCTATACCCCTAAAATTTCAATAAAGAAAGATTCAGACGGCTTATATTATTGGACATTGGATGGAGATTGGCTGTTAACTTCAGATGGATCTAAAGTATTGGCTCAAGGTCTTCCCGGAGCCGATGGAAAAGATGGTCAGGATGGTAAAGATGGTGCTGATGGGAAAGACGGGGCCGATGGTAAAGACGGACAGGACGGGAAAGACGGAGCAAACGGTGTCGATGGTAAAGACGGTGTCACACCGCAGCTAAAAATAGATAGCGGATATTGGTATGTATCATTAGATAATGGTAAGACATGGGAGAATGTAGGACGAGCTACCGGCACGGATGGAAAAGATGGAGATTCATTATTTGAATCTGTAACTCAAGATGAGGACAATGTTTACTTTACCCTCACAGATGGGTCGGTAATAACTATTTCCAAATCCGCCGGAGATTATTCCAATGTCACACTAGAAATCGAAGGATTTGAGAATAGTAACACCGTAACGCAACCTCCTCAGCAGGGATTCCGATATCCCTTTGTTATTAAGGGAGTAAAAGACACCGATAAAGTAACGGTTTACGGGCTTTATTCTGGGAACTGGTATAGTGTTTATGTCAGCCAAACTAGTAATACCGAAGGCTATGTGTATGCATTAGCATATTCCACTACAGGAACGATGGATCGATCTGCTAATATAATTATATTAATTTCCGTGAATAATAAACCTGTTTACACTAGAGAAATAACCATCAAAAGATCGTAACCAATACTCCGATCTGCGCTTTACATAACCAAAGTCTGCCTGACAATTAAAAGTTAGGCAGACTTTTTCTTTATCAGAAAGGGAGATTTTTGAAAAAAATGTGAAACTTAGGCTGAAAATAGTCGGAAAAATGTGAAATTTTCGGTTGAAATATTAAAACAGTATCGGAGCCGTGGAACGGCGTGATTGTCGTTAACCCCACATGATGGAGCGAAGCGACTGAGTGTGGGGATACAGCCATCAAAAAAGATGGAGTGCCGGGGGCATGATGTTGTAAAATATCAAATAACTCTTTCATAACATCATCGCTCCGCGACTCATTGATTTCTTGTCATCACTTCCGCGCACTCCCTGCGGTCATGCGCGGTTAACGACAACCTCACCACTTCGTGGCTGCATCTCTAACAACTCGTATAAGTTTGCGTTTCAGAAAATTACCTTAGTTTGGATAGGATATCGTCAGGAGATTGGTGCATTTGGCTAAAGGCTACTATCTTTTTCCCGAGGTCTTTGATCGAGCCACCAATAAAATAGACCGTATCGTCAATTATCAGAAATCTATCATGGACGTTAGAGCAATGCCGGAGGTTGATTTCAGGATATTGGGCGTTATGTTTCTTTATATCAAGATTGATTTGGGAATTACGAGGATTTGTGAATACTATAGCCAAAACTCCATCCTTACGTTTATCAAGTGTTTTCAGAACTCGATCGTCAACATAATTGTCGATAAGGATAATACGGGTAGCAGCCTTTCGGACTAAATCAGAGATCAGAGTATAGGCATCAAATATTTGTCCCTCATAAAAGAAACCCTCAATTGGGTCTGGGTCCTTATACTCAAGACGTGTCAACACCTCTTCAATCTTCTCATCATGTTCAGATAAATGCTTGTGCATAAGCAACTGATGATGCTCGATAGTTTCAAGCCTTTGGAAGATGTGCGCATTACTCATCAGAAAACTGCGCATTGCAATAAAGGCTCTCATTATACGAATATTTACCTCTATGGCAGTATCTGATTTCAGAACGCCACTGAGCATGGCAACCCCCTGCTCTGTAAAGGCAAAAGGCATATACCTTGTTCCTCCGCGCTTAGACTTTTCATTTGAGGTGCAGTTTTTGCACCTCAAACCATCAAATTCAGATTGATTAAGTTCAAACATGAAGTCAGACGGGAATCTTTTAATATTTGCCTTAACTGCCCTTTTCAAGTATTTTGTTTCCACTCCATAAAGCCGCGCCAAATCGCTGTCGAGCATTACCTGCTGACCTCTTATGATATGAATGAGATTTTCAATCGGCATTAGACCGAAATCAGAAGATTTTGATGAGGGAGCGGTGCTGAGAAGGTTATTTTCTTCCATCTGATTCTGATATTAAGACGCAAAATTAACAAAAAAATTCCATAAATTGACTATAACATTCAGGGAATCAGCCGCAACACCTCATTGCATTAACTTTAAAACAACCTTACCTCCATAATAACCTGATTTTAATAAGCACCTTTTTACATTGATCCCCACTTATCGATTTGGAAAAAATGTGAAATTTGGACTGAAAACAGTCGGAAAAATGTGAAATTTGGACTGAAAACAGTTGGAAAAATGTGAAATTTGAACTAAAAACAGTCGGAAAAATATGAAATTTAGGCTGAAAACAGTCGGAAAAATGTGATTTTTTTCGGTTGAAATATTAAAAGGATATCGGAGCCGTGGAACGGCGTGATTGTCGTTAACCCCACATAATGGAGCGAAGCGACTGAGTGTGGGGATATAGCCATCAAAAAAGATGGAGTGCCGGAGGCATGACGTTGTAAAATATCAAATAACTCTTTCATAACATCATCGCTCCGCGACTCATTGATTTCTTGTCATCTCTTCCGCGCACTCCCTTCGGTCATGCGCGGTTAACAATAACCTCGCCACTTCGTGGCTGCATCTCTAACAACTCGTATAAGGTTACGTGTTTCCATGACAATTCCAGGGAATTTACAGGTATTAAATTATGTCATAAAAACATCGGATTTAACGGAAGTTTCTATACTATACCTTATTTCCTGACGTTTGCGCTGAAGGATTTCCTAAGAGATAAATAACTTAGCCTACTGACGACAATAGCGAGGGCGCACCAAGGTGCGCCCTCGCTTTCATTCCTCTCTTCTCACTTTTCACCTCTCACTTCTCACTGAATAAGTTTTGCCGGGGCGGGTGGAAAATTCGGTGGTGTACCATGTGCCGTAGGGGGTGTCGTGCTTTACGGATTTTGTCTTTACGCCCGAAACGGTAACGGGGCAGGCGGTGCGCAACACACATTTCCCGCCGAGTCTGGAGAGAATCTTTGCTGTCTGCAATTTAC
>JAIEAO010000164.1 GCA_029071345.1 Muribaculaceae bacterium
TATCAGACATAACGAATGTGTATGTCGTGTCTTTGACACATGACGGAAAATTAACCGTCACTTTAGCTGCATCCGCTCCAGATAGGCCAAGAACCAAGGCAGCTGTCATAATCATTTTCTTCATATCCTTATATTATTTTACTTACCGTTATTTGATATTACAATTTACAAAATTAACGTTTTTTTCTTGATAAATAGCCCTTAACTGCATTATAAAATGTTAATCTTTCTCAAACATTAACGTTTGAATATTTGTATACATTATATATATTTTATACCTTTGCATTATAAATATAACTATTATGGCAACAGCACTGAACATCAAACGAAAAAATATTGACCTCCCTACAGATATCTTGCGAAAATTGTCTATTATGGCGGCTTCGGCAGGAAAGAGCCTTAAGAAGTATATTGAGGAAACAATGATTGAAAAGGCTAACAATGCAAATATTACCGTTTATGAGAACCCCTCTCCCTCAGGCGATCCGTGGTTTGATGACCCGGAAAATATAGCAATGGTTATGGAGGGAATTGAGGATATGAAGGCAGGCCGTGGGAGAGAGGTGACATCAGAGGAAATCAGAAATATGCTTGGGCAATGACCTATCGAGTTATCTTCACTAAAAAAGCTTTAGATGATCTTGAATTTTGGCAAAAATCAGGACAAAAGAAAATTCTCGAAAAGATAGCTACATTTGTAGATGAATTAAAAGTGCATCCTACAACTGGAACAGGCCAAGTAGAACAATTAAAACGAAATCTATCAGGTTATTGGAGTAGGCGCATTGATAAACAAAATCGGTTAGTCTACACTATTCAAAATGATATTGTAATCGTAAATGTAGTTTCTATAAAAGGACACTACGACGATAAATAATAACAAGCAGGGCAATTTGCTCTGCTTGCTTTATTTATTTTATATCCGCCAAGCGGGAACGGAGAAGGTTTACAAACTCGTAGTTTTTCATCCCCCATTTCGGTGCGACCACCCTACCCTGAGGTGAACTGGCGAGAAATCGCTCGATCGCAATGTGTTGAGGCACTAATTTAATGATTTTTATGCACAAATCAATGTAAGTCTCTATATTAAAAGGTGTGATTTCTATTTCACCATTGCGCCACATCCTCTCTATCGGGGTATCGGTCAGAATCTGAAGATGATGAAGTTTTAGGGATTCTATTGGCAATGAAACCGCTTTCTCAATCGTCCGGAGCATCATTTCCTCATTTTCACCCGGTAAACCCTCAATAAGATGCAACCCGACTGCTATCCCCTTTTCATGCAGCCTGCCAACAGCGTTCTCAACATCACTCCAACGATGACCACGGTTAATCAATTGCAGTGTCTCATCATGACTTGTCTCCGCACCTATTTCCACAATGACAGGCTTTTCGCAGTTAAGTTCGGCAAGCATAGCGATCACCTCATCGGGCAGAGTGTCAGGACGCGTCCCGATAATCAACCCTACCACTCCTTCTACCGACAGGGCCTCGCGGTAGATCCTTTCCAAGTTTTCAACCGACCGACCGAATGTGTTGCTGAAAGATTGAAAATAGGCAAGATATTTCATCTTCGGGTATTTTCTGGAGAAAAATTTCTTACCCTCTTCAAGCTGCGAAATGATGTCGTTGTTATTGAAACAATAGCCGGGAGTGAACGAGGTGTTGTCGCAGTATATGCATCCGCCGCGACCGATCGTGCCATCGCGGTTAGGGCATGAGAATCCGGCGTTGATAGAAATTTTCTGCACTTTCTCGCCGGGAAACTTCTCCTGCATATATTGAGCGAAGTCTTTATAACCAACCATAGATTTCTATTTAAATATCCGCATCAGATCGGCAACAGTCAGCAATGCCATCGCCTCCACCACCGGCACACCCCTTACGGCCACACATGGATCATGTCGCCCTTTAGGATCAGTCACGACTGAATCACCATCAGTATCTATGGTTTCTACCGGCTGCATGATGGTAGGTGTCGGTTTGAAATAGACTTTGAAGTTTACGGGCATACCATTAGAAATTCCACCCTGAATACCACCTGAGTGATTAGATTTAAAAGCTACTTTCCCAGACTCGGGATCTATATAAGGAGTGTCGAGCGCTTCGCTTCCTTTCATCTGAGAAGCGTTGAAACCATCGCCATATTCAAATGCCTTGACAGCGTTGATGCTAAGCATAGCAGCCGCCAGACGCGCTGATAATTTATCAAATACGGGCTCACCAATTCCGACCGGCAAACCTTCTATCACACAACTTACGACTGCACCCGTAGAGTCACCTGCAGCCGCTGTTTCAGCAATACTGTTGGTCTCTATTAGCTCTGCTTTGACCCTGATGTCGAAAGTCTCGAGCCACTGGCGGCAGAAAGCACCGGCCGCCACCCAGTTCACCGTTTCGCGGGCACTTGCGCGCCCACCGCCCCGGAAATCGTGAATGCCATATTTAGTATAATATGTGAAGTCGGCATGATTGGGGCGAAACTTACCTGTATATCCGGCGTAGTCTTCGGATCTCGCATCCTTATTGCGGATAATAAATCCGATCGGAGTGCCCAATGTGAGTCCTTCAGGAGAAATGCCTGAAAGCACCTCGACTGTGTCCGGCTCCTTGCGTGCCGAAGTCAAAGGCTGCCTACCCGGGGCGCGGCGAGCCAACTCCAACTGAACTCTGCTCAGATCTATCTGTACGCGTGAGGGCATTCCGTCAAGAATGCCCCCCATCGCAGGCCCGTGACTTTCACCGAAAGTCGTAAGCCTTATATACTTTCCAAATGTATTCATTATATCACAGACCGGGAATTATTTACCCATAGTCAAAAGCAACTCCTCGTTGGTGCGTGTCAGTTCCATCTGTTTTTTGATAAACTCCATAGCCTCAAGTGAATTCATATCAGCAAGATAATTGCGCAGAATCCACATGCGGTTAAGTGTCTCGCTACTAAGAAGCAGATCGTCGCGACGTGTGGAGGACGCGATGATATCCACAGCCGGGAATATTCGCTTGTTAGAGAGTTTACGGTCGAGCTGAAGCTCCATATTACCCGTTCCCTTGAATTCCTCGAAGATCACCTCATCCATCTTAGATGAAGTCTCAGTGAGAGCCGTGGCTATGATGGTCAGCGATCCGCCGTTCTCAATGTTACGCGCAGCACCGAAGAAACGTTTGGGTTTCTGGAGAGCGTTGGCATCCACACCACCCGAAAGAATCTTACCCGAAGCCGGACTGACAGTGTTGTAAGCCCTGGCGAGGCGTGTGATTGAGTCAAGCATAATCACAACGTCATGACCGCTTTCCACCAATCTTTTTGCCTTTTCAAGCACTATTCCGGCAATCTTCACATGACGCTCCGCCGGCTCATCGAATGTCGACGCGATAACCTCGGCATTGACGCTGCGGGCCATATCTGTCACCTCCTCGGGTCGCTCGTCGATAAGCAGCATGATGATATATGTCTCCGGATGATTGGCGGCTATAGCATTTGCGATATCTTTGAGGAGGATTGTCTTACCGGTCTTCGGAGGAGCCACGATCAATGCACGCTGACCTTTACCGATAGGTGCGAACATATCTACAACGCGGGTTGAGATGTTACCGGAGCGTCCGCCTGTAAGATTGAATTTCTCATCCGGGAAAAGGGGCACGAGATGCTCGAACGGTACGCGGTCGCGGATCACGTCGGGAGAAAGACCGTTGATAAGATCGATTTTGCACAACGGGAAATATTTCTCACCCTGACGCGGCGGACGGATACCACCCTCCACTACGTCACCGGTTTTCAATCCGTAATCCTTGATCTGCTGCTGAGAAACATAAACATCATCCGGACTGCCCAGATAGTTGTAATCACTCGAACGAAGGAACCCGTAACCGTCAGGCATCACTTCAAGCACACCGATAGATGTCAGGATGCCGTTGAAGTCGAAACTTGTTTCGGGCTGACGCTGCGCATTTTGCTTTTCAAGCATACGCTGCTGCATACGCTGTTTCTTGGTCAGATGCTTCTGCTGTTTCTGATTCAGATTATTCGGTTTGACAGGCGCGGGGTCGGCGATAATTATCGGAGCCACGGCAGCCGCCTTCTCAGCCTCCTGAATCTCGCGCTGCGAACGGGGCACGAATGTCTTGCGCTTGGCATTAGAGAAGAAGGCATCAAGCGAAGGATTTTCCTTCTTAACTGCTACTATACCCTTCACGCTCCCCTCGTTAGATTCCGTCTCATTGACATCAGCAGCAGGCACTGAAGCAGACTCAACCTCCTCATTATTTTCAATCACAGCCGGAAGATTCTCCGGCAGTTCGTCGCGCTTCTTATTTTTCTGGCTTTTCCGCTGACGCGGCTCAGACGCCGGAGCTTCATCATTCTTAACTTCGGCAACTTCTGAGTTTACGTTGGGAACGTCTGCAACAGCGGTTTCCACATCAGCAACGGGAGTGCTATCTGCCGTTTCCTGTTGCGTAGCCTCCTCTTTTACTTTCGGCTTTCTGCCACGCTTCTTCGGCACTTTCACTTCCGGCACCTCCGCAGACACATTTTCTTGAGCCACAGCTTCTGCTGCTTCGCCGTCAGCCTCTAAAGGAAGCGCGGGGGCCGCCGCTGTCACATCAGCTTTATCAGTTTTTGCTTTCGGTTCTTTGGCTGTCTCACGTTTTGCGCGGGTCTTTTTCTCCTTGGGGGCTTTCTCTTTAGCAGCGCGAGGCTTTCCGGCCCCCTTGGCGACAGCCTCCTTGGCATGAGCCTCCGATTCGCTGTCAATAACATAATAAGCCATCTCCTGCTGATCAGCAGATGATGTTTTCTTCATTCCCATAGACGTTGCCAGTTCGCGAAGCTGGTCGGGCGCCATGTTCATTAATTCATCGTAACTATACATAAGATTTTTATAGTCTTCTTCAGCTGAGTTCCATGATTTTCATATTTACATATTAATGAATTTTCCATCACATACCACATATCTTCTCATACGCGCATTTCAGGAAAGCGAGAGGTATCCCTCTCATGGAATCGCCGAATTAATAATTTCGGATATTCTTTACATCCCGGCATCATGTCTGTATCCGTGTGCAAAACCGGCAATCGCTTATTACCTTAATTCCACCACCTGCCTCTGAGATGTAAAATAGATTTAAATTGTTGATTTTTGATTATGATATATCTGCCGAGATTTCCGACAGAGCAGCCTTCCCAAATGCGGAAGACCGAATTATTTGAGTTTTGGGCTAAATTTATATAGCAAATATTTATAAATACTCGCAAGTTGGCTAAGAGCGAACGTCGGCCGAAGGCCGGTGCGCGGTGCCGAAAGCACTTAGACCGACTGCAAAGTTAAAAAAT
>JAIEAO010000165.1 GCA_029071345.1 Muribaculaceae bacterium
AACTCGCGCATACGGAAGATGAACTGACGGGCCACGATCTCATTGCGGAATGCCTTACCGATCTGGGCGATACCGAAGGGGAGGCGCATACGGCCGGTCTTCTGCACGTTGAGGTAGTTGACAAAGATTCCCTGAGCTGTTTCGGGGCGGAGGTAAACGTCCATCGCGCCGTCGGCAGTGGAGCCCATTTCGGTCTTGAACATGAGGTTGAACTGGCGGACATCGGTCCAGTTGCGGGTGCCGCTGATCGGGTCTACGATCTCGTAGTCAAGGATGATCTGCTTGAGGTCGGCGAGGTCGTTGGCGTTCATAGCCCCCGAGAAGCGGTTGTGAAGCTCGTCGCGCTTACGCTGGTTCTCAAGCACGCGGGGATTGGTCTGGCGGAACATTGCCTCGTCGAACGACTCGCCGAAGCGTTTGGCGGCCTTTGCGCACTCCTTGTTGATTTTTTCGTCAAACTTTGCGATCTCATCCTCGATGAGCACATCGGCGCGATAGCGTTTCTTGGAGTCCTTGTTGTCGATCAGCGGATCGTTGAACGCATCGACATGGCCCGAAGCCTTCCAGATGGTGGGGTGCATGAAGATTGCGGAGTCGATACCGACGATGTTGTCGTGAAGCATCGTCATAGCCTCCCACCAATAGCGCTTGATATTGTTTTTCAGCTCCACGCCGTTCTGACCGTAGTCGTAAACGGCTGAGAGGCCGTCGTAAATTTCACTTGATTGAAACACAAACCCATACTCCTTGGCATGAGCTATAATGGTTTTGAAAACGTCTTCTTGTTTAGCCATTGCTTAAATGATTAATTTAAATGCAAATTTAACGAAAAAATTTGATATATCTATATTTAGTTAGTATCAGCAATTAATTTAGTTGATTATTTTATACTCACTCACCACCTGCGCGGCGTGCGCCGCGCAGGTGGTGGTATTGGGGGAGAGGTCGCTACCCCACATTCCGCCGGCTTCGCCGTCTCCATGCGGGGTTATTATTAACACACCCCTTCGGGGTTTCATATGCTTTCGGCATTTAGTCTACTCCAACTCAGATATGCCGGCATTTCGTCTGACCGCCCTCGTATCTTTCGGCATTTAGTCTACTCGCCCTCCCATTCTTTGGCTTGATGGTGTATGTTGGAGAATCAGTAGATGGGGAGGAGGTCGGGGTGGAAGGTGATGGAGGTGGAGGCGATGGGAGCGGCGAGGAAGTAGCCGAGGCAGAAGTCGCCGGCAAACATCCGTTGACCGTTGCTGTCCGACTGCAGGGCGGTGAGGTAGTCGTACATTGCTCGGGATACGGGTGATACCGTAGCTGTTACCACATCTCCTTCCACAAGCACGGTCTTGTCATCCTCTTCGCTGATATCTTTGCGCGAGGTCCTGACGGCTTCGGTGATTACGCCGTTTACTGCCGAGCGGTCGTCGGCCTGCAGCCACATATATGGTTCGCCGTTGCGATAGAGGCGAATCCAGTAGCAGTCGTTGTCGCCGGGGTCGGCGGTGAACATTATCTTCAGCGCAGCCACATAGTCATACGGCATTTTTACCCATTGAAATTCAAGTAATAATATTTCCACAGGGTTCCGCATAAGGTCAGTAGCGGAATACGTTTTACCATCGCGGTTTACATCAATTCGATACTCATGGCCGGAAATGCCGGGAGTCGGATCTGTGTAAACGCCTTCTGCATCAGGGGTAAGGGAGATGGCTGTGCCGGCGGTGATATCGGTCAAGGTCACTTCGGCGTCGGTGAGGTGCGTGAGGTTCATCGGTTCACCCATCGGGGTGGTGTAGGTGAGCGCAACGATAGTGCCGTCTTGCGTGACGTTGCCCTCTATCACGAGCTGAGACTCCACGTCATGATACTTGAAATCCAGCTCTTTCTCGCAGGATGTCAGCAATATCAGCAGTGAGGATATTATCAAAATCAACTGTCTCATCTCGGTTAAAATTGAATGGTGTAAGACACGGAGGGCACGATCCCGAAGAGCGACCGCTGCACAGCACGTGTGCCCGACGGTTTTGAGGGATCATCCTGGAAATAAATCACATACGGGCTGTAATACATATAGGCGTTATAAACGCCGAAAGCCCAGATGGAGGTCACTTTCTTTCCGACGCGGGTATAGGTGGCCGAAAGGTCGAGACGATGCGACGCCGGTGTGCGGTAAGAGTTCCGTTGCGTGTAATAGTAGCAGGTAGTGCCGCTTACCTCGTATTTCTCATCCGGAGCGGTCAACGGACGCCCCGAGCTGTATGTCCAGGCGGCCGACAATGCCCATTTGTCGGTGAGGTTATAGATCGCTACGATATTGACATTATGACGTTTATCGTTGGAGGCGTTATACCATCGACCTTCGTTGATTCCCGGTATCTTGGTCTCTGTTTTTGAAAGGGTATAAGAGACCCAGCCTGTGATCTTACCGGTGTTTTTTCTCAGCATCAGCTCCAACCCGTAGCTTCTTCCTTTGCCGCAGAGAATGAGGCTTTCGAGGTTGATTCGAGAAAACATCGTGACGTCATCTTTGTAGTCATACACGTTTTTCATCTGCTTGGCGTAACCCTCCACGCTCCAATCCCAAGAGCCGTTGCGCGTCATACCGGCGTAACCCAACGAATACTGCGTGGTGCGCTCCGGTTTGACGTATGCGGAGGTGAGGGAATAGCGGTCGAAGGGGAATGTGGTGGTACTTGAGCGCAGACCGTGAAGGTCTTGCGTGGTTATCGAAGCGCCGGCCTTGATGTTGTGGCAATCGTTGATGTTGAACTTTACGCTCCCTCGCGGTTCGACGTTGAAATAGGTCTTTGCCGAGAAATCGGGTGGCACCTCGTCCATCGCCTCAAAAGAATGGAAACGGTGGTCCGATAGTGCCGAGAAGGTGGAGAACCGAACGCCGGCCGATAGAGAGAACACGGAGGAGAAAACGCCGTCATAGCCGAACCAAGCCGCATTTTGCCAGCCGGAGCGTGAGTCGCGTTGACGGAAATTGCGGATCATCATGTCTCCCGACTTAACCCCGAGCAGTTCCGACCGCACGCCGAAATCCAACTCGTGATTGTCGGAGATTGTATAGCTAATGCGTTCGTTGAGTGAGAAAGATCGTATAAATTCGGTCAAGGTCTGGTCGGTGTCCATCATATACATCCCCATGTCGGTGGTGTAGTTCGTGACTGCTGCCATGGTGTTGAAGCGCCAGTTGTCGCCCTTGCGCGCCGACCAGTTGATACTCCCTGCGATGTTGCCCCATCGCATCTCCATAAGTCGGGAGAGTGCGAGGTTATCGCGCGCTGCGAAGAAAGAGAGGTCAATGATGTTGCCGTCGCCGGGGGTGTAACGCAGTTTGGCGTTGACATCGAAGAAGTTCATCACCGTGCCCTTGTATTTAGGCATAAGATTCAGAAAGAGATCGACGTATGATCGGCGTGCCGCGACGGCAAAAGAGAGTTTATCTTTCACTATCGGACCCTCTGCCGACACTTTTGCATTCAGTATACCGATGGTGCCCGAGAAATGATATTGGTTCATATCTCCCGGCTTCATGTAGGTTTCAAGCACCGAGGATGATGCTCCACCGAAATAGGCCGGTATCGGGCCCTTGTGAAGAATGGCGCGGCTCATCGCGTCCTCGTTGAAGGTGGAGAAAATACCCATCATGTGCGCCGGATTGAAGAGAGACATCCCGTCCATCGTAACGAGATTCTGATAGGCATTGCCACCGCGAACCTCAAACCCTCCGGCACCCTCCGCCTCGCTGTTAACGCCCGGCAACAAGGTGATAGACTTGATGATATCGGCCTCACCGAACATCTTCGGCGTGAGCGCAAGGCGTGTCAGTTCGAGGTTCTCGCTTCCGAGTTTGCCGTTGGCAATACGGTTGCGCGCCGACTGCTCCGTCACCACCACCTCCTGCAGCTCATGTGCCGTGACCGAATCCACCCCCTCCTCCGCATGGTGCATACTCGCGTCGTCAGCGCGTACGCCGATAGCCGAAGCGACCGCCATCGCCCCGCACAGCAGAATCCGTATGTCAAAAGCTATCTTTCTAAATAGTGAAGTCGCCATGAGTCGTCAGATAGGTAAAAATTAATCTACTTATCGATCTCACCTAAAACAACAACAATAATCCAATAAGGTTTTGAAAATTTTTTTGATTGGAGTTGTCACGTTTCGGGAGGTTGGCCGTCTATAATATTGAAGACTGTGCGGACCGCGATCGATGAGATGCAGTGATAAGGTCCGCGATTCCGCTGATTGTCAAAAATAATACGTTTAACTATATCTGATGAAAAACTTTGTTAAGATTCTCTCGCTTTGTTTTGTGTCTCTACTGATACTCCCCGTATCTGTCACTGCGCAGGATGCGCAATCGAAGAAAAAGGTCAAGACGGATAGTATTCCGCTTGAGGGTTATGTCTATGACCGTCTCACCTCGCGGGAATTGTTGCAGACTAAAATCCGTATCCTTCGCCCCGACAGTTCGCTGATCTCTACGGCTAAGGGTGGTCGTACTTTCTGGGATTATAAGAAAGGTATCGTGAAGGAGGATTCCACCTCTTATTATGAGATTTTCCTTCCCCGCGTTCAGGGTGACTACATAATCCACATAAGCCGCGATGGTTATGAGGACCTTTATGAACCTTATAAGGCGGAATTCAGTTCACGAACATCCGAGCTGAAAGCACCGAAGCTCTACCTGAGCCGTCAGAAGGTGAGGGAACTCGAGGAGTTTACGGTGAAGTCGAGCAAGATCAAATTCTATAATAAAGGTGATACAATCGTCTATAATGCCGATGCTTTCAGTCTGCCGGAAGGATCGATGCTTGATGCGTTGGTGCGTCAGATGCCGGGCGTGGAGATCAAGGGTAACAAGATCTATGTAAACGGCCGGTTTGTGGAGTCGCTGCTGCTCAACGGCAAGGACTTCTTCAAGGGTGACCAGTCGGTGGCGATGCAGAATATCGGTGCATACGCCGTGAAGAATGTGGCTGTATATGAGAAGGCTGACGAGGCGGCGGCTTTGCTTGGCGACCGCGCAGATATAGACAAGGAGTATGTGATGGATGTGCGCCTCAAGAAAGACTATATGGCGGGCACAGCCATGAATGCAGAAGCCGGTTATGGCCTTGATAATAAATATCTCGGCCGTTTATTCGGATTGGGTTACACCAACAACTCCCGTCTGTCGCTCTATGGCAATCTAAACAATATAAATCTATCGAACCGACTGAATCAGGATGGTCAGGATTACAGCACGGAATATGACTCGGGTATCGTAGCGCGTGCCAACGGCGGTATTGACTATAATGTGGACAACGCTCTGCATACATGGGAAATCAACGGTAATGTCGATGCTAAGTACACCGATAGGACCGAGCGTGTAACCTCCAATGCCGTGCAGTATCTTCAGGCTGCCGACAATTTCGCATACTCGGACAAGAATACCAGAAAATATGACCTTAGCCTCTCTACTAACCATCAGTTTAAGCTCAACCACGAGGGATGGAATCTGAGGATAACTCCATCGTTTGACTACAACCGCGACAAGACACACAAAGAGACCTATTCCGCCACCTTCGATAAGGAATTTGACGGACTGAACCGCGAGATCGTGGAGAATCTTTACTCTCAAAAATATGCCAACTATACCTCCGCCCTGATAAACCGTAACCTTGAGTTTTACAACAGCAGCGAACACGGATATAAGGGTGAGCTGGCACTTGCCTCAAAGATCAAGATTCCCAACAGTCCGGATGCTGTGGAGCTGAAAGGAAATATCCGCTACAAACGCAACACCCTTTGGGGCACAACGCTTCAGGATATCTGCTTCGGTGCGGATGAGATTAACCAGCTTGCACCAACCACCTCTCTTCTCCAGCGTCGCGACGAGGCGATAAGACCCGACTATACATTCCGACTCTTGGGATTGGCACGATATTATTTCAACCTTCCCGTGGGGTCGTTGAATCTCAGTTACGAATATATCCACACGCAGAACCGCAAGAACTCCGGTCTGATGATGCTCGAATCGATGGCGCAGGGTGCGATGGCTGAGTTCCAACCCGGTCAGATTCCGATGCCCGACATGGCTAACTCCTACACCTCAAAAAGCTACAAGAATCAGCATCATCTCAAACTTATCTACGGCATGAATAAGAAATATGATTCCGGTAAATTCGATATGAAATTCGAGCCGAGCGTATTTCTTGAGCGTCATGATCTCTTCTATAATCAGGGGGATGCTTTTGTGGATCCGGCGCGCACTTTCTGGAGATTCAAGATCGATAACACTTACCTGCGCTGGACCTCGAAAGATAACAAATCGAGCCTCTCTTTGATGTATACCTTGAATCAGGAAGCACCCAACCTGCTGAAGACCGTGGATATCCCCAACACCACCGACCCCATGAATATTTGGCTCGGAAATCCTGACCTGAAAATGGCGACGAAACATAGAATTACGGTTTACCTGCGCAATAAGTTCGGAAAGTATACCAGCCAATACGTATCGCTGTTCGGCGATTTTGCTCAGAATGATTTTGCGAACGGTTACAGATATGACTCCGCTACAGGTATTCGCCAAATGAGGACATATAATGTGAACGGTAACAATTCTTTCTATCTGAACCATAGCATATATCAGGATTTGGATAAACAGGGTGTGTGGTCTATCCGTAACAGCATCTCCGGCCAACTGGTGAATGATCACAACATGATCGGTTATGACTCTGATCCTATGCAGCAGAAGTCAAGACAATGGGGATTCATGGAGAATCTGTCGCTTTCAAAAGGCTTTAGCGACACCGACATCATCGCATTCGATATTTATGGCGGTATTGACTGGTATAGGTCTACGGCTTTCGATCCTAATCCTACCAAAAATGTCTACGGTGCATGGGAAGGGGGTGCGTTTGTTAATTTAAAGCTCCCCTTAAATATAAGTTTCAACACAAGTGCTGATCTTTACAAATATTTTGGATATATCGACAGTAGTATGAACCGCCTGCTTGTCAACTGGGGTGCCACTCTTTCATACTCCATGCTTAAGGGGAATCTGAGATTCAACCTCAAGGCTACGGATCTACTCAACAATAGCATTCGCCAGGGGATGGTCGTGAGTGCAACGGGCCATACGCAGAACGAAGTGCTGAGCCTCGGACGTGTCATCATGCTTTCGGTGGCGTATAAATTCCACATCAAACCGAAAAGAAAATAATTTAGCCCTGCTAAATTATTTTCTTAAGTGAGAAGTGAGAAGTGAGAAGTAATAAGTAATAAGTAGGGACGCGATAAATCGCGCCCGCGCATGAAAGGGGAGGGGCAGTTGCTTGCAACTGCCCGAATCTTAAAAAAATATTCAAATCGGGGGAGAATGGTAAGTTGCTGATAAATAACGAATTACCCCCCCCGATTTTTATTTTGCAATTATTTGATTTATTGGAAATTATATCCTAACTTTGCAAATGAATTGGGTAATAATCAGGATAATTGTTGACTTGTTACCCCGGAGGGGTGATTGATGTTAACCGTGGGTGTTAACCCACGGAGTCATCCCACAAGCATCTTGAACCCCGGAGGGGTGACTGATAATATGGCGCGGTGATTACCTAATATGAGGCACCCACTCTGTGGGTTTATGATTAAGGAGGGGATGACCATCCCCGGGTTGACACCCGGGGTTAACGTCAAAGACCCACCCTGTGGGTCAGATTTTATGCATAACCCAAACAATAAAATCCTCGAAGAGGATTTTAAATAATACCCTACAGATAACCGAAAACTGACAACTGAAAACAGAAAACCGACATGAAAAAAGTTTTCCATATACTCCCGATGCTGATTGCGGCCATGATTATCTTGCCGTGGTCCACCAGTGCGCAAGACGCCGCGCCGAAGAAAAAGGCTAAGACCGACAGCATTCCGCTGAAAGGTTTCATCTACGACCGACTAACTACCCGCGAACTGCCGTCAACGTTGGTTCAGGTGTTGCGCCCCGACAGTTCGTTGATCTCGACAGCTAAGGGTGGCCATACTTTCTGGAACTTCAAAAACGGCGCGATTTCTCAGGATTCGACTTCTCAATATGAGATCTATCTTCCGCGTGTGAAAGGTGATTACATCATCAAAGTGTCGAAAGAGGGATATACCGATCTCTATGAACCTTACACTGCGGAATTCGGTGGTCGCACTGCCGAACTGAAAGCTCCCAAGCTCTATATGAGCCGTCACAAGGTTAAAGAGCTGGAGGAGGTGACGGTGAAGGCAAGTAAGATCAAGTTCTATCATAAGGGCGACACGCTTGTCTACAATGCCGACGCGTTCAGTCTGCCGGAGGGGTCGATGCTCGATGCCCTTGTTCAGCAGATGCCCGGTGTGGAGATCAAAGGTAACAAAATCTATGTAAACGGAAAATTTGTGGAGTCGCTGCTGCTTAACGGTAAGGAATTCTTTAAGGGTGACCAGTCCGTGGCGATGCAGAATATCGGAGCCTACGCCGTGAAGAATGTGGCCGTATATGAAAAAAACGAGGAGTCTGCCGAACTTCTCGGCGACCGCGACGACGTGCAGAAAGAATTAGTGATGGATGTGCGCCTGAAGAAGGATTACATGGCCGGAACGGCTGTGAACGCCGATGCCGGCTACGGTACGCGCGGCCGTTACCTCGGACGCCTCTTTGCGTTGGGATATACCAACAACTCCCGCTTCTCGCTTTACGGCAACACCAATAACATGAACATCTCCGAGCGTCTGGACGAGAACGGAGAGCAATACAGCTCCACCTGGGACAACGGCATCACGACCCGCGCGAACGCCGGCATCGACTATAATCTCGACGACACGATGCACACGTGGGAGCTGACCGGTAATGCAGATGTGCATTACCGCGATGAGAAAGATCAGATCACGACCAATGCCGTGCAGTATCTCCAGTCGGCCGATAATTTCAATTTCTCCGATAAGAATTCGCGACTTTATAATCTAAAAGTATCCACAGATCATAAATTCAGTCTTAACCATGAGAAGTGGAATCTGAGGATAACGCCGTCGTTCAATTACAACCGGCAGAAACAGCATACCGACACCTACGCGGCCACGTTCGGCGAGGAGTTCGACGGTATGAGCCGCGAGATAGTAGAAAATCTCTATAAACCGGGTTATATCGGTTACACCCAGTCGCTTATCAACCGCAATATCGAGTTTTACAACAGCAACTCCCACGGTTATAATTCCGAACTTGGGGCGGCCTCAAAAATCAAGATACCCAACAGCCCGGATGCAATCGAGTTTAAGATCAACGCTCAATATACCCGCAACACAGCATGGGGCAATACGTTGCAGAACATCAACTTCGGCGACCTCTTGGGCGATGGCCTTTCGCCGGTGTCGTCGATGTTGCAGAACCGCGACCAGGCAGTGCGTCCCGACTATTATTTGAGACTGTTAGGACTTGCGCGCTATTATTTCACGCTGCCGTTGGGTTCGCTGAATCTCAGCTATGAGTATGTCCACACGCAGAACCGTAAGAATTCAAGCATCATGCTGATGGAATCGCTCGCGCAGGGCACTATGGCGGAGTTCATGCCGGGCCAGATTCCGACACCCGATTTTGCCAACAGTTATATGAGCAAGGTATATAAGAACCAGCATCACCTGAAACTGATCTGGCGTCTGAAAAAGAAATATGAGAAGGGCACGATGGAGCTGTCTGTCGAACCGAGCGCATATCTCGAGCGAAATGACCTTTTCTATAATCAAGGAGATGCATTCGTTAACCCGGAAAAGACCTTCTGGCTCTTCAGGTTGGAGAACACCTATCTCCGCTGGTCTAACCCGACTAACACTTTCAATATGACATTACGCTACTTTCTGATTCAGGACGCACCCGATCTTCTGAAGATGGTGGATATCCCCAACACCAGCGACCCTATGAATATCTGGCACGGCAATCCTGACCTGAAGAAATCAATGAACCATAGCCTCTATTTCAGCTTTTATCTGCAGCATGGCAAACACACCCGGCAGAACGGTTATCTCTCCGCCACCATCATGAACAACAGCTTTGCCAACGGTTATCGCTACAATTCGGCAACCGGCGTACGAGAGATGAAGACTTATAACGTAAGCGGCAATAATTACCTGAATCTGGCTCACTGGATTAATCAGGATCTCGATAAAACCGGAGAATGGAGTCTGAGAAATTCTTTAGGATTATATCTTAACAACAGTGTCAATATGATCGGTTATGATGCCGAGCCGGCGCCGCAGAAGGTGAGAAACTGGGGATTCTCGGAATATCTCGGCGTGTCGATGGAGAAGAAAAAAGTCACCCTGCGTCTCGGCGGAAATTACTCATTGACCCGGTCGGTGGCTCAGGACCCGAACCCTACGCGAAGCACTTACGGCACTCGGGGTGGCTCGATCTTCGGCGAAGTGAAACTGCCTTTGAACTTCAGCATCAACAGCGGACTTAATATTTGGAATTACTACGGCTATATCGACGACAACATGAACCGCACGCAGTTTAACTGGAATGCTCAGTTGAACTATACGATGCTGAAAGGTGCGTTGCGTTTCTCGGTGAAGGCCAATGATATTCTCAATCAGGAAACAGGCTTGAACATGTATGCCGATGCCGCCGGTCGCACGCAGACCGAGCGACTGACTCTCGGCCGCGTCATCCTCTTCACCGTCGGCTACAAATTCCACATCCAACCAAAGAGGAAGTGAGAAGTGAGAGGTGAGAGGTGAGAAGTGAGAAGTGAGAAGTGAGAAGTGAGAAGTGAGAAGTGAGAAGTGAGAAGTGAGAAGTGATAAGTGAGAAGTGATAAGTGAGAAGTGAAAAGGGAGAAGTGAGAAAAGAGAATAA
>JAIEAO010000166.1 GCA_029071345.1 Muribaculaceae bacterium
CTCATCTTGTGCCAGTGATCCCGCCAATCTCCGCGATGATGACGGATTGCATGAAGGCTTCCGAACCCAAGGAATAACGGGATAATGAATCCACTGCTCAGAAGTTGTCCAAGAAAAAACAGACCGACTCCCTGAAGGAATGTGATGGCTTTAAAACCACAGATTGTCGTAACAATACCATTCCATAATGCCATTATACCAAGCCCAGCCAATACCGGTACGGCAATCAGGACAAGAAGGGTTGCAATATTTTAAACGTTCTTTTCATCTTTAAAAGTTATTAAGTTTTACGTTTCTAAGAGCCCTCTATCTCTTAAGACACATGACACCCAAAAATATTTTAAGAGCCATAAAAAATTCCTGTTGTAGAGAAATTGGCTCGTGATAATGACTGGCATGTATATAAAATTATACAAATGAATTGGAATACAAAAGTTTTAGGCTTTGAAAATTTGCATGTTACAGAGAAGGAGTACAAATAAGGGGCAAAAAATTCATTTTTAAGGCTGTTTTGCCTCATTTGACTTTATGAAAAAAATGAGATGATGTCATTAAAACATCATCTCATTTCTATTTAGCACCCTTTTAAAACTTTGGGATTTATTTTAAGCCAATCAAATAGTTCCCAAATTCGTTTAATAGGTTCCTCTTCCGATCTTATGCCGTTAACCTCAAAAAGATATCCAAATTTGTGCCATAAGCAACATAAGTATTTTGGACAGTCTTTTTGATATAAGCTCGCAGCAAGGGCAAATTTAGTATAGAGTGTACAGTCATACTGGGTTATAATTTGAGGAAAGAACTTTACAACCCAGTTAGGATGGTCATTCTCAATCCAATCCAGTTCAGCATCGCTAATCTCGAATGAATTGATATAAACATCGTAACTCATAAGACGATTTGCCACATAAGCGACTGAATCTGTCTCTAACGTATTCTGAGCATTTAGCTGTTCGCTATTGCTTAGGATTATTAGAATTGTTATTAGTATACTCAGAATTCTCATGGTGATCATCTATTATTTGGCGTTACTGTAATTGGGGCTAATTTCAGCTTTTTATAATAAGGATAAGCTATTATAGGGAATCCGATAATCCGTAATAGAGAAGATGCTAAAAAGAATATAATAATTTTCATGTGTCAAAGTTACATATTTTCTGCGAGATATTAATAAGTTGTCTATTATTTACAACGCTAATAACGAGTTTGATATTACTTGTGCGTGGATTAAGATACCCGTTTACAGTCTGAATCCCCGGCTTTGCCTCCGGTTCACTTCCTCCATGACAGAAGGGAGATTGGAGGTGAGGCGATCAAGCTCTTTGCTACCTTTCTTGAACTGTCGGTTATCGAGGTGTGGTCGGGTAAAGACTTTGAGGGTGTGAGCTGCATCTTGAACGTTGGGTGCATCGGCAAGGTACTCAGTTATCTTCTCTCGGTGAGACATTGTAAACTCCTTGAATACGGATCTTGAAAATTCGATAAGGGCCGTTATCGCCTCGCGTAATCTTCGCTCAAGCATTTCAAGCATGGCTTTGATTCGGGCGAGAAGATCTGCTTTCTCAAATTCAAGCCGTTCAATCCGTGAGTTTGAGGTGCTTTCAAGATTGCGGTAAGTTTTTGAGAGTTCATTGTATTTAGCCTGAATGGCATTGAGTTCGTCCGTGTGCTGTTTTCTTATCTTCTGTTTCTCAACCTCGTGTTGAGCCTCTTTCTTTTCTATGATGGCAATGGCTTTCTGCTCTGCGAGGATTGGGAGTTGAGCCACCTGAGTCTGCATCTCTGCAACCTGCTCCTGTGCTTTGTCGCGCTCACTGTTGGCGGTTTCAATCTCTGACTACAACCGTGAGTTCTCACGTTCAATCTCGGCATATTTACCCTTGCCGAAGATATTGACGAGTCCGCTTTTCAGTGCGCTGCCACTCTCGGCATCAAGGGCTTTCTGCTTCTCTATACGCTGAGCTTCAAGTTCGGCAATCTCGGTTTCCTCTTTAGGTGTGTCACGCTCCATGCCGAGACTTTCAGCGAGAACGGTCTGCATTTGCTTACACACCTCATTGTCAATCTTGACGGTTCGTGATTGAGCCAGTCAACGATGATGTGGGCGTGATGATTGGGTAGCAAATCATCGGTTTCGGGGTCAGGATGTCCTTCATCGTGATGAAGGTCTATACTGATAACCGTAATGCCATATCCTTCAAGCCAACGGACAAATGGTGCGAAATCTTCGATCCGTGTGTCCGGCTTAATCGGAGGGCAACCCTCGCGGATGGCTGAATAGCCGGAGCGGGTCTTTTTCTTGCCTGTCTTGCGGTCAGTTGTCTTTACGGGATTGCACTGTATAGCTCTTCCGGTCTTATTGTTTCGCCTCTCCGAGGCTTAATAAATCGGTGATTATCTAACCCCACACTTCGCTACGCTACGTGAGGGGTTATTATTAATACGCCCTTTTGGGGCTTTTCCAACCACTTAATTGTTTTAATAAAATAAGTAAAACCCTTGCAGATTAAGCTGCAAAGGTCTTAATGTATGGCCGACACTTGGCGAGCAAGTGTCGCTCCGTATGTGTCGAAATGGATATTAGGCGAGGAGGGGGAGGAGCTTGGCTTCGAGGTCGGCGAGGGATACGAGTCCTACGCTGCGGTCTGCTACCTTACCATCCTTGAAGTAAAGCACGGTCGGGATGCTGCGGATGCTGTTTTCGGCTACGACCTCATCGTTCTCGTCGATGTTGAGTTTGCCTATCACTGCTTTGTCAGCGTATTTCTCAGCAAGTTCCTCAACGACAGGACCGAGTTTCATGCACGGTCCGCACCATGTGGCCCAAAAATCGATTACTACTACTTTTCCTGACTCGATAGCTTCTTTAGCTGTCTGATCTGTAAATTGAAGTGCCATGATTTGTAATAAGTTTTTGTTTCTGCTATATATAATGTTTAAATTAGACTAATTGTTTATTGTAGTGATTTTATATCGGAGTCCGTTGGTTTCGATAGCTTCGATTAGATCACGGTTTATCGATATATCCTTGCGTGATTTCACACGGATTGACTGACGTGTTTTGGCATCGTATATGTCTAGATAGAAACTTCCGGGGCGTTCACCTGTCGGGATCTTCTCTACTGCAGCGAAGAAATCATCATATTTCTGATGGAAGTCGAGATATACGAGCACGGCATTTGCAATTTGCCCTTTCTTGCTATCAAGAGGCATCACATCTTCGATAGACATATCTGTTCTTTCCGGATTATAACGTCCGGGCGTAACTTTAATCTTGACAAATACGGGCTCGCCTATGTGGAACCTGTCGACCATGCTCTTATTTTTCCCGAAGAGGGAGAAATCGGTCTTGGCGTTCATATCCTCGATTGTCACGACATAATATTCGTTGCCTTTCTTTGACGTACGCTGGGTTACGGCAGTTACAAGTCCTCCCATAGTAATCGTTCCGGGTATTTCTGACTTCTCCTTGAACTCCTCGCAGGTGGTGTTGCAGCCGTAAGTCAATTCCATATAGTAAGGATTGAGGGGATGGTCGGAAAGATACATCATCACCAATTCCTTCTCCTTTTCAAGCAGGGCGATCTGCTCCCACGGCACGAAATCGGGGTAGGGAGGTTTGTTGGTCTCGATAGGTTCAAAATCGCCGAAAAGGCTGAGCTGTAATGAATTTTTATCGTTCTGGATAGTCTGGCCATATTTCACCAATAGGTCGGTATAGGTGGAGTCGAACATGGGATGTACGAACATCTCACGACGGATTCCGAAGCTGTCGAACGCTCCTGCCAATGCAAGGTTTTCTATAGCTCCGCGGTTGCAGGCTGAAAGGTTCACACGCTCCACGAAGTCGTAGATATCCTTGAATGCACCGTTCTTGTTGCGCTCGTTGATGATCGCACCTACGGCGTTCAGACCGACACCTTTAACTGCTGCGAGACCGAAACGGATCTCACCCTTGCTGTTGACACCGAATTTCTCAACCGACTCGTTGATATCCGGACCTTTAACAGTGATACCCATGCGCTTACTCTCATCCATGAATTTACGCAGCTTATCGGTAGCGGTCAGGTTACGGCTCATCACACCTGCCATATATTCTGCCGGGTAGTGGGCCTTGAGGTAGGCGGTCTGGTAGGCAACCCAGCTGTAGCAGGTGGCGTGACTCTTATTGAAAGCGTAAGACGCGAACTTCTCCCAGTCGGCCCAGATTTTTTCGAGGGCAGCCTCGGGATGGCCGTTACCCATACCCTGCGCCATGAATTTCTTCTTGAGCTTCTGCATCTTGTCGATCTGCTTCTTACCCATCGCCTTACGGAGCATATCAGATTCGCCTCGGGTGAAGTCGGCAAGCAGACGCGACAGAAGCATCACCTGCTCCTGATAAACCGTAATGCCATAGGTCTCTTCGAGATACTGCGACATGATAGGTATATCATAGGTGATCGGCTCCTCGCCATGCTTACGCCTGATGAACGACGGAATGTAATCCATAGGACCCGGTCGGTAGAGGGCGTTCATCGCGATAAGGTCCTCAAATTTCGAGGGCTGGAGCTCACGGAGTGATTTCTGCATACCTTCGGATTCGAACTGGAATGTGGAGGTAGTGTTACCCTTACAATAAAGCTCGAATGTTTTGGCATCGTCGAGCGGGATATGGTCGATATCCACGTCGATACCTCGGGTATATTTTATATTCGCTAATGCTTCCTTGATGATGGAGAGCGTTTTCAGACCGAGAAAGTCCATCTTGATGAGTCCTGTATCCTCGATCACGCTACCTTCATACTGCGTGGAGATCACTTTTGTGCCGTCGGCATCCTTAGCCATCGACACGGGTACCCAGTCGGTGATGTCGTCGCGACAGATAATGACGCCGCATGCATGGATACCTGTTCCGCGGATGTTACCCTCCAACTGCTCAGCGTATTTCATTGTCTCTCGTATTCCCTCGTTGGGATTCTGCTTCTCGGCAGCGAATTCGGGGCAATACTTGAGACAGTTCTTGAAGTTGATTTTCGGGCTCTTGCCGTCAACCTCCGGCAGACGGTCGGGTACCAGTCGGGCAAGACGGTTGGATTCCGGCAGCGGCACTTCGAGCACCTTTGCCACGTCTTTGATAGCCATCTTTGTGGCCATTGTCTGATAGGTGATGATATGCGCCACCTTCTCCGCGCCGTATTTCTCCGTAACGTATTTCAGCACCTCATAGCGACCGTCGTCATCGAAGTCGACGTCGATATCAGGGAGCGAGATACGGTCGGGGTTGAGGAATCGCTCAAACAGAAGGTCGTATTTGATAGGGTCGATCTGCGTGATACCGAGACAGTAGGCCGCCGCACTACCCGCCGCCGATCCACGACCCGGGCCGATGCTGACACCAAGTTTCTTACGACCGGTATTGATGAAGTCCTGCACGATGAGGAAGTAGCCCGGGAAACCCATCGTTTTCATGATATACAACTCAAACTTCAGACGCTCCTTTACGTCCTCCGGCAGAGGATCACCATAGCGTTCGAGCGCACCTTCCATCGTAAGTTTCTCGAGATAGTCGGCCTCGAATTTAATGCGGTAAAGCTTATCGTAACCTCCGAGACGTTCGATCTTCTTGTTGGCCTCCTCTTCCGAGAGAATGACATTGCCGTTCTCATCCTGCGTGAACTCATCGAAGAGCTCTTTTTCCGTGATTCGTGAGCGGTATTCCTCCTCAGTGCCGAAATCGGCAGGGATGTCGAAGAAGGGCATGATCGGGGCGTGGTTGAGCGTGTAGAACTCAACCTTATCCAAGATCTCTTTCGTGTTGTCGATAGCCTCGGGGATATCCTTGAATATCTCGCGCATCTCGGCGGTAGTCTTCAGCCATTCCTGCTTGGTGTAATGCAGACGGGGCTCGTAGAATGATTTCTGCATCGAGACGCAGATCAGGCGGTCGTGAGCCTCGGCATCCTCCTCGAGGTGAAATGCACGTCGTTAGAGGCAATGAGTTTGATGTTATGCTTGCGCGCAAGACGGATCAGATGCTCGTTGACCATCGTCTGCTGCACGAAAGTGTCGCGGTTGGCATTTTCCTTGAAAGTCTCGTGACGCTGCAGCTCCACATAGTAATCATCGCCGAACGTCTCCTTATACCAGAGCATTCGTTCTTCGGCCTTGTCGATGTCGCCGGCCATGATGAACTTCGGCAACTCGCCGCCGAGACAGGCCGAGCAGATGATAAGGCCGTCTCGGTGCGCCGCCAGTTCGTAGCGGTCGGTACGCGGATTGCGGTAGAAACCATCGGTCCATGCTTTGCTCACCAACTTTACCAAGTTGTGATAACCGGTGCTGTTCTTCGCAAGCACGATGAGGTGATAGCGTCGGTCGCTCGTATCCATATTCTCCGTAAGCCTGTTGGCACAGACATACATCTCGCAGCCGATGATCGGCTTAAACTTCTCCTCATCCGACAGTCCGGAATTCTTCTTCTCTACATAATTGAAAAATTCCTTGATACCGAACATATTACCGTGGTCGGTGAGGGCAATGCCTCGCTGACCGTCGGCAATGGCCTTGTCAACGAGTTCAGGAATCGTCGCCTTACCGTCAAGAAGAGAATATTGCGAATGGACGTGAAGGTGGGTAAATGGTATATCGCTCATGAAAAGTTATCCTTGTAATAATTCAGCAAGACTCGCAATAAATTAATAAAGCCCGTATTAATTCTATGAAGCTATTCGTATTTTTTCCAAGCCTTGCAATAATTCTACAAAGATAGCACATCCGCCTAATTTATGCAATTGAAATAATCTAATAATTTATTAACATCTGTCAAACAATTCATAATCAATTTTATACGATTCTGAGTCTTATTTGTATTAGTAGATTCCTTGTTTTTGCCAAAGATTTTCCACACACTGCGTGGAAAATCTCCTCTTTTGCTTTCTGAGCAAATATAACACATATAATACACAAACTTTCTTTAAAACAGCTGCGGACCGAGATTTAACATTCAAAGACAATCTACTATCTTAAAGAAATTATATAACAGAGATATACAATTAGTTAACATTTTAACTATATCAATTATACTTTAAAAGTAGATCTCATATCAGAAATTATTACTAATTTAGCAGTTAAGTAAAGCTAATTAGACGATATGACAATCAACGGGATTTGTGTTCTTAAATCAATAATTAAGTTATTATTATGAATATAAAGAAGTTTTGGTGGATATTTTTACTACCATTTATTCCAGTTGCCTTAAACTATCTTCTTCCCTTAGGGAATTATAGCAAGATTGGGGGTGCAAATTCATTAGAAATATGGTTAAATTTTTGGGCGACATTTATTAATACTCTTATTTTTTGTGGGATTACGATATTTGTACTTTATAAACAAATCCAGTCTAATTCAAATGAGAGTAAGATTAATCGCAGACAATTAAAGTATCAAATTGAATTATCTAAATATCATAATTTTACTCAAATTTCAGAGAATTTCATAAAATATTTTGACCAAAATTTGATTTTAAAATTATATTTTTCTTGGTTATCAG
>JAIEAO010000167.1 GCA_029071345.1 Muribaculaceae bacterium
AGACTGCCGCCGACATGGTCTGCAAGAAGTTGGGCGTGAATGCGAAATGTACTACTCACATCGATCCACTCCCCGGATCTGAAAAACAGGAGGAGAATCCTTCTTCTTCAAAGAAGCATATCATCAACATGAGCACAGGCCAGCTGGCAGCTAAAGAACGTCACGGCTCCCTGTCGTCTCAGATAAAATATGATGATATCGATGACACTCTCGTATGCGAATGCGAGCAGGTTTCAGTCGGCGAAATCAAATATGCGATCGATAAACTCCACGTCAATAACCTTGTGAATCTCCGCCGTCGCACACGTCTCGGCATGGGTACCTGCCAGGCCGGTATCTGCGCGTCGCGCGCGGCTGCAATCCTCGGAACACGCCTCGGCAATGACAAGGCTATAAGCGACCTCAAATCATTCCTTCAGGAACGATGGAAAGGAATCCGCCCCGTTGCCTGGGGACGACCCTTGGCTGAATCTTACTTCACCTCATGGATCTATGAGGGTGTATGCGGAATGGATAATGATAAATCTTCTAACTCTACCACACCACTGCAATGAAATTCGATTATATAGTTATAGGAGGCGGACTCTGCGGTCTTATGGCAGGAATCCGTCTTGCTGAAAGCGGCAAAAAGACCGCCATAGTTTCTTCAGGTCAGAGCGCGCTCCATTTCTGCGCCGGCTCATTCGGTCTTCTCGGCAAGGTGGATGGTAAAGATGTCTCCGATCCGCTTGAAGCTATCGACACGCTTCCCGAAAATCATCCTTACCGCCTCGCAGGCAAAGAAAATGTAAGGAAAATTGCCGCAGAAGCAAAGACTCTTCTGGCTAATGCCGGCATCAACGTTTCCGGATCTGCCGATAAGAATCATTATACACTGACTCCGTTTGGAATGAAACGCCCCTCATGGCTTACTTTTGAAGGATATACTGCTTTTGATTCGCCCGAGGAGATTCCTTTCAAGGAATGCACCATTATCGCGATCAAAGGTTTTCTTGAGGGCTATCCTTCGTTTATCGCCGATAACCTTGAGAAGCAGGGTGTGAAATGCCATATCGAGACAATCGACCTCGCACGTCTGGAACGTCTGCGCAAATCAAATTTCGATATGCGCGCGGTTTCAGTTGCAAAACAGATGGATAAGGAGACGATCGAGGAATTCGCATCCAAGATCAACTCTGTGGCTAAAAAAGACTCTTCGGTGCTTATTCCGGCCGTAATCGGAATTTACAACGACGAGCAGAGAAAATACCTCTGCGAACTCGTAAAGAATCCGGTATATTGCATTCCTACAATCCCTGTATCTGTTGCGGGAATGCGTGCACAGCATTCTCTGCAGCGTTATTTCGAGAAATTGGGAGGCACCTATCTTCTCGGCGACCATGTGGATAAAGGTATCATTGAAAATGGTAAAGTTAAAGAGGTGATCACTACAAATTTCGGCGATGACCACTTGACCGCAAAAGGTTATATCCTCGCCGGTGGATTCCTCTTCAGCGAGGGGATAATGTCAAATCCCAAAGGTTTCTACGAGCCGGTGTTCGGTCTGGATGTTCATTTCGCTGAAAAACGCGACGAATGGTACGACCGAAATTTCTTCGCCACTCAGCCCTATATGAGCTTCGGCGTAGAAGTTGACAAGAACTTCCACCCGATGATCGACGGAAAACCTGTAGAGAATCTCTATGCAGCCGGAGCTATCCTGGCACATTGCAATACACTTAAGGAAGATTCCGGAGCCGGCGAGGCTATCGTCACCGGTATCCATGTTGCTGACTTAAATTTGAAGAATTAAACATGAACAATTATCAGGAATTAAATATAAGCGCCAATAATTTCGAGGAATGTATCAAATGCACCATCTGTACGGCGTATTGTCCGGTGATGGCTGTAAATCCTGATTATCCGGGACCGAAAATGGCAGGTCCCGACGGTGAGCGCTATCGTCTGAAGAGCCCCGAGTTTTACGATATGGCTCTGAAATATTGTCTCAACTGCAAACGCTGTGAGGTGTCGTGCCCGTCGAATGTGAAGATCGGCGACATCATCCAGAGCGCACGCATCAAATATGATAAGAAAGCACCCAAATTGCGCGATCATGTACTCGCCGAGACTGACGTGATGGGTACCGTTGCTTCCGCTTTCGCCCCTATTGTCAATCCGGTTCTCGGCATGGGAATCTCTAAGATGGCCCTCCATGCGTTCGGAGTCGACAAGCACCGTAAGTTCCCCGCATACTCCGCTCATAAGTTCTCGACTTATCTTAAGAAGATTGAGCCGGAGCAGCGTAAATATCCCAAACATATCGCCTATTACCACGGTTGCTATGTGAACTACAACAATCCTGCTCTCGGCAAAGACCTTGTAAAGATCATGAATGCCTGTGGTTACGGTGTTCTTCCTTTGTCGAAGCAGAAATGCTGCGGAGTGGCCAAGATTGCTAACAATCTGATTTCACGTGCAGTGCATGATGCCAAGATTAACCTTCAATCGATCAGGGAGGCGGTTGGGCAGAATATGCCGGTGCTTTCCACAAGTTCCACTTGTGTCTTCACCATCCGCGATGAATATCCGCACCTTCTCGGTCTTGATAATGCGGATGTAAGATCCGACATCATGCTTGCCACCGTGTTCCTCTCGCGACTCATCAGCGACGATAAGATCAAGCTTGTTTTCAAGAAGGATTATAAAAAACGTATCGCTTATCACACCCCCTGCCATATGCAGAAACTCGGATGGAGCGCATATTCCACCGGTCTGCTCAAAATGATTCCCGGCGTTGAGTTCGTGGCTCTCCCCTCTCAGTGTTGCGGAATCGCCGGCACTTACGGCTTCAAGAAAGAGAATTATGAGACTTCACAGAAAATCGGCTCTGAAATTTTCGATGCAATCCGCAATGCTGCTCCCGAAGTCGTTGCCACAGACTGCGAGACATGCAAATGGCAGATTGAGATGAGTACAGGATTCAAGGTTGAGAACCCTATCACTATCATCGCGGAGGCTCTCGATGTAGAAGAAACATTAAAAGCAAATGGACTCTAACCAAAATTTAGATAATTGAAATAACACTGATATCATGGCAAAAGAAAACATTTTTGAAGGCTGGGACAAACAGACCATCAAGAAGTATCAGCATTGGCAGATGCGCACCATCCTCGTTTCGATGGTAGGCTATGCCATCTACTACTTCGTTCGTAAGAACTTCTCTATCGCTATGCCCGGTCTTACCGCTCAGTATGGCATCTCGAACACGAGCTTCGGTATCGTAATCGGTATCGGTTCACTGATTTATGGACTTTCACGATTCATCAATGGATTTATCGTTGACCGATTCAGCGCACGCGCCATCATGGCTATCGGCCTGCTGCTCTGCGCCCTCTCGAACCTTGCGTTCGGTTTCGGCGTGAACATCAGCGGCTGGATCACAGGAGCTGAATCAGGTCCCGACTTTATCAATATGCTCGTTATGGTAATGGCCGTGACCATTATCTGCAACCAGCTGTTTCAGGGTGTCGGTTATCCTCCGTGCGCACGTCTCCTCCCCTGCTGGATTCACCCCTCGCAACTCGCCACGAAGATGTCAATCTGGAACACATCACACTCTATCGGTGCTGCTTTAGCAGTTGTGGTCTGCGGTTACATCATGGGAACAATGGGTACTGACCTCAGTAGTGACAACAGCATCATCGCCCGCATCGCCGAGAACCTCAAGCTCGATCCCTCTAATCAGGAGCATCTCAACACAATCATGGGCTACGCTAAACACTGGGATGCATGGAAATTCTGTTTCTGGATTCCTGCCGGTATTGCAGTCTGCGGCGCAGCATGGCTTTACTTCGGCCTCCGCGACGACCCTCGCTCTGTCGGTCTTCCCGAACTTCCCGGAACAAAAACCGGTGCGGCTGCAGATGCTAATGAAAAACCCGCTTCCCGCAAGGAGTTCCTCAAAGTTATGGTCTGGACCAATCGCTGGATATGGACTCTCTGCATCGCCAACGTGTTCGTTTACATCATGCGTATGGGTATCCTTGACTGGGGCCCGAAATTCCTCACCGAAGACCGCAATATGAGCATCGAAGATGCAGCCTGGTCAGTCGGAGTATTTGAGATTTTCGCAATCATAGGTACTATCGGCGCAGGTTGGGCCACAGACCATATCTTCAAGGGTAAAGCACACCGTATGTGTCTCGTATGCATGGTTTGTGCGGTAATCTTCATGAGCATCTTCATCTTCTGTCCGGGAATTCCGATGATTGCATCAATCATCATCCTCGCAATGGCAGGCTTCTTCATCTATGGTCCGCAGGCTCTCATCGGTATCGCTTCAGCTAACCATGCAACCAAAGAGGCTTCCGCTACCGCCAACGGTCTCGCAGGTATCTTCGGATATGTAGGTTCATTCCTCTCAGCTCTCGGTATCGGTATCGTAGCCGACCACTGGGGATGGAACATGGTGTTCTATATCATAATCGGCGTTGGTTGCCTCGGAGCACTCACGTTCCTCACAATGTGGCTCGCTCCCCGCGACGGCTATGAACGCTCCAACAAGTTCTACGCTTCACTGAAAAGCGCCGCTCTCAAGGTGAACGAAATCGAAGGCAACGATCCCCACACTGAAGACACTGATCTCTAATGCTTTGCATTAAAGATTAAGTAATAAGTAATAAGGAAA
Source organism: Muribaculaceae bacterium (assembly GCA_029071345.1). Taxonomy (GTDB): domain Bacteria; phylum Bacteroidota; class Bacteroidia; order Bacteroidales; family Muribaculaceae; genus Lepagella. The sequence continues at coordinate 4,670 of JAIEAO010000167.1, forward strand.
AAGTAATAAAGGTAAGTCTTATAAGTCATCTAAATCTTATAAGACTTATCTAAAACCGAAAACCTACATTAGTTAGACTTACCTAAAGCCTAATGCCTAAAACCTAACACCTAAAAATATGTCATTCAATAAATATCATTCACCTTTCAGCCATGAAGAGCTGATGGATAAATGCCGTAAGATCAAACACGTTGCCCTCGACATGGACGGCACCATCTATCTCGGTTCAAAACTTTTCCCCTATACTCTCGGTTTCCTGAAGGATCTCGAGGAGTTAGGAATCAAATATTCATTCCTCACCAACAACCCCACTAAGAGCGTTGCCGATTATCTGGCCAAAATCGAGAAACTCGGCATCAAGGCTACAGAAGAAGAGATGTATACCTCGTCAGTAGCCGCAATCGACTATCTTCGCGACAAGATGCCAGAGGCTAAACGTCTATTCGTTGTCGGCACTCCGAGTATGGAAGAGGAATTCCGTAAAGCCGGGTTCGAGCTTCTTCCCGATGATCCGGATCAGAAACCTGATTGTCTGGTAGTGGCTTTCGACACAACGCTTACTTATCCCAAGCTCTGTCATGCATCATGGTTGGCATCGGAAGGTGTACCATATATCGCAACTAATCCGGACCGTGTATGCCCCACCGATCTGCGCACCATCCTCGTTGACTGCGGATCGCTCTGCAAGTGCATCGAACACGCCACAGGTCGTCAGCCCGATGCCGTGATCGGCAAACCGAATCCCGATATGCTTTCCGGCATCTGCTTCCGCGAAGGTCTGAAACCCGAAGAGGTTGCAATGTGCGGTGACCGTATCTACACAGACGTGGCCACAGCCCGTAACAACGGCTCTCTCGGAGTGCTTGTGCTGTCAGGCGAGACTACTCTTGACACCGCCATGAATTCCGATCCGCAGCCCGACATTACAGCTGAAAATATTGCCGAATTCTGCGAACTCCTTAAGGAGGCAAGAAGATAAGTCACGCCTTAAAATCCATGTTTATGAATTTACGATTGATTTCACTTTCATTGTCGGCATTGACATTCTGCACAGGTGCGCATTACACCTATGCCGAAAATATCAAGATCGACACTCAAAATTCATCGTTAGTGCTTCAGGCCGATAAGGGTAAGAAACTCAAACACCTTTATTATGGCGGTAAGATTTCAAACGAGGATGTAAATAATATCCGTCAGGCCGGAGGTAAGATTTTCAACGCATATCCGGATTACGGAATGCTGACCATGCCGGAAACTGCGCTGGCTATGATTCACGGCGATGGCAATATGACTCTCGATCTTGTTGTCGATGGGGTTTCAACCCGCAAAGAAAACGGAGCAGATATCCGGACCGTCACTTTGAAAGATACTCAATATCCCGTTACGGTCAAGGTCAATTATAAGACCTGGCCTAATGAGAACGTAATGGAGACATGGACAGAGATAACCAACAATGAGAAATCTCCCGTCACACTTACTCGTTTCGACTCAGGTTATCTCCCTATTCGCAACGGAAATGTGTGGCTATCATCTTTCCATGGCAACTGGGGTAACGAGGCGCGTCTCACAGAAGAACCTCTCACACGCGGCATTAAGGTGATCAAGAGTCACGAAGGTGTCCGCAACTCACGCTATGACCATGCCGAGGTAATGTTTTCGCTTGACGGCAAACCGGACGAAAACAATGGTCGTGTAATCGGAGCCGCGCTTTGCTACGGCGGTAATTACAAGCTCCGCATCGATACAGATGAGACCGACAGTCATCATTTCTTTGCAGGCATCAACGAGGAGAATTCTCAATATAAGCTTGGCAAAGGTGAGACTTTCACCACTCCGGCCCTTGCTCTTGCATGGAGTGACGAAGGTGTGGGCGGTGCAAGCCGCAGCTTCCACAAATGGGGGCGCAATCATCGCCTCGCACATGGCAACACACCCCGCAAGGTGCTTCTCAACTCGTGGGAGGGTGTCTATTTCGACATCAATGAGCAGGGAATGGCCAACATGATGAAGAACATCGCACAGATGGGTGGTGAGCTTTTCGTTATGGACGATGGCTGGTTCGGCGTGAAATATCCACGCAACAACGATTCTCAGGGTCTTGGCGACTGGATCGTAGACGCCAAAAAACTCCCCGGCGGAATCCAAGGTCTCATCAATGAGGCTAAGAAAAATAATGTCTCTTTCGGTATCTGGATCGAGCCCGAGATGGTTAACTCCCGAAGCGAACTTTATGAGAAACATCCCGAATATATCGTTAACGCAGACAAGCGTAATCCCAAGTTCGGACGCGGCAAGACACAGCTCAACCTCGATATGTCGAACCCGAAAGTTCAGGAGATTGTGTTCCAGATAGTAGACACTCTCATGACAAAATATCCGGAAATCGATTATATCAAGTGGGATGCTAATATGGATATCGAGAACCACGGTTCGCAATATCTCCCCGCAGATCGTCAGGGCCACCTTTACATAGACTACATGAAGGGTCTTGAAAAGACACTTGACCGTATCCGCGCAAAATATCCTGACGTAACAATTCAGGCTTGCGCATCGGGAGGCGGCCGTGTAAACTGGGGTATTCTTCCTTGGTTCGACGAGTTCTGGACTTCCGACAACACCGATGCCCTCCAGCGTATCTACATCCAGTGGGGCACTTCCTACTTCTTCCCTGCGATTGCGATGGGTTCGCACATCAGCGCCGCGCCAAACCATCAGACTCGTCGCACTGTGCCTATTAAATATCGCACCGACGTGGCAATGAGCGGACGCCTCGGTATGGAGATTCAGCCCGACGATATGACTGAAACTGAGAAAGCTCAGACCAAGAAAGCAATCGAGCAATATAAGGAGATTCGCCCCGTGGTTCAGTTCGGTGATCTTTACCGCCTGCTTTCACCTTACGATGAGAAAGGTGCCGCATCTCTGATGTATGTCGCTCCCGAGAAAGACAAGGCTGTCTATTACTGGTGGAAGACCCGCGCTCACCGCAACGAAATACTTCCGCGCGTAGCGATGAAAGGTCTCGATCCTAATAAGACATATACAGTTCGTGAGCTTAACCGCATCGACCGCAAACCCCTCTCATTCGAGGGCAAATCATATTCAGGCAAGTTCCTGATGGAGCGCGGACTCGAAATGCCCGTCAACCACGACGTGGAGAAAGAGATGCAATCCGACTGGTCGAGCCGTGTGCTTTATCTCGAAGCAAAGTAATAAAGCCATAAATGATAAATTAACCATACGATGATTAATTATTAATCATTAATTAACATCTAAATTCCACTATTTATATACAACACTATTAATGGATTCGGCGACTGCTGCGACAGCATTCGCCGAATATTTTTAATTGTAATTCGGATTTGACGGAACGATGAGCCAACTGCGGTATTTCTCCCCTAACTTCTCGACTTCACGACGCCAATAGGAATTTTCGTTGCCGATGAGCATATCATGGGGAGTCACGTTAGGATTGAGGGCCCATGTGTTCTTCAGGATTTCAGTAGTCAGCTGATCTTTAGTCCAGCCGCTATAACCTAAGAAAAATCGTATGTCTCCCTCCGTGTATTCATTATGATTGATATAATCTATAACGTCATCAAGCCGGGCTCCGACAAAAATTCCGGGAGCTACCTCCAATGATCCTTCAAACTTATCCCTTAACGAATGAAGCATAAACAGACGGTCGGCCTCGACGGGACCTCCGCTATAGACCGGAATATTCCTTCCGGCATACCAGTCAGGGAAGAGATCTTGAAGAGTTACAGGTGTGATTTTATTTAATGTGAGGCCAAGATGCCCCTTATTCTCATCCTCATCAAGCAAAAGCACCACGCTACGCTTGAAATATGGTTCGTCGAGCAATGGCTCTGCGATCAGCAGGTCGCCCTTGCGCGGATTTACGATGGATGGATCTTTATGTATCAGTGTTTCTATATTCATATCTTTATAACGCTTTAGCCATCCATATTCCCTAAAATCAAATTGTAAAATAATAGAGATGTGCAAAACCCCGAAGGGGTTTATTATTTATAACCCTGCATGGAGCCGGCGAAGCCGGTGGAATGTAGGGTATGAAAACAAACACATAAACAAGCCTCGGAGAGGCGAAACAATATTATTAATTGACCTCTTCGAGGCCTTTCATAGAATGTATTAATACCCCATACTCCGCTCGGAATCTCCTCGCTTCGTAAGGGGTTATAAATAAAACGCCTCTTCGAGGCTTTCTTTAATCACGCATATAATCAGGATATAATCCTTCATTACGAAATTTTTTTTGAAAAATATTTGAAAATTATTTTGTGGATTCAGAATATTGTTATACTTTTGCGGTGTAATACTACACTAATACACTAACAAACTACAATATGCTTAAGATTAAAAACTGTTCTTTCAGCTATAGACGCAAGGGTAATCCGACTATAGATGATTTCTCTCTTACTCTTGAAGAGGGTGGCGTTTACGGCCTCTTAGGATCAAACGGCGCCGGCAAATCCACATTGCTTCAACTTATCACAGGATTGCTTACTCCCATCTCAGGTGAAATACTTTTTGATGGAGAAAACACCCGCAAACGTCTCCCCTCGACAATGAAAGATATTTTCTTAGTTCCGGAAGAGATAGAGTTGCCGGCTATGAAGCTCGACAGCTTCATCAAATATAATTCCGTGTTCTATCCCAACTTCTCGATGGAGGATATGAACAGGCACCTTGAACTGCTCGAACTCCAGCGCGATATCCGTCTCGACAAACTTTCGATGGGTCAGAAGAAGAAAGTGGCTTTGGCTTTTGCAATGGCCTGCAACACAAAACTGCTTCTCATGGACGAACCTACCAACGGTCTCGACATTCCGGCAAAGAGCGCTTTCCGAAAATTCATAGCGCAGTCAATGACCGACGACCGCATCTTCGTAATTTCTACGCATCAGGTGCGTGATGTCAGTCAGATTCTCGATCATGTCCTGATTATGAACAACAGCAAGGTTCTTCTTGACAGCACAGTGGCAAATATCCAAAGCAAACTCAAATTTGCAGATACTATCAACCGTGAGTTGATCGATAACGCAATCTACGCAATCAAGGGAGTGGGTGGTGCTTCGGTGATACTTCCGAATGACAACGACGAAGATTCCGAACTCAACCTCGAACTGCTCTTCGACTTCGCGATCAATGAACCCGAAAAGTTGAAACAAGCCCTCTCTATTAATAATCCTGAAAACTAAAAACTTAAAACTGAAAACTAAAATATATGAACGATATATTCTCATCCACCAGATTTCTCAATTATGTAAAACTACATATCGGAGAAAACAGAAAGAAATTGCTGCAATGGGTTCTCGCCATCGCCGGACTGATGATCTTCGTAGCCGTAATCTACCCTCTCATAAAGGGAACTTATACTTTCCCCGAACCGGGAGAAGACCCGATGTGGCTTAAGGAGATGTCGATGTTTTGGGCGTTCCTCTTTTTCCTCGTTATGTCAACAGCGGCAAGTTCATTTATCGCTTACGATTCGAAGCTGAAACGCATTACTGCATTATCCTTCCCGGCCTCAACTTTTGAAAAGTTCCTTACTTATCTGCTTATTTACGGCATTGGAACTTATGTGATTTATTTTATAGCTATGATTTGTGCCGACTATCTGCGTGTATGTATTGCACCTATCTACGCAGCTCCCGGTTGCACCATTGAACCTATGCCCTTGAAGTATTTCTTCTCATTCGGTGAGGGTTTGACTTTTGTAACCGAAGATGGCAGTGCGGTAATAAACAAAAATAAATTAGTGGCTTGTATGGCAGCATTTTCCGGTCTTATTACCCTTCAGGCGTTCTTCTTCCTCATGGCCTCAATCTGGCCTAAAGCAACCTTCCGCAAAGGTTTCCTCTCATTGATCGGAATATCTATCGGATTCAATACAATTCTTTTCATCTCATTCAATCTTGCCCTCAAAATATATGGCAATGTATGGATGTTCCGTTTCGGGAATATGTTTAGACACCTTGACCAATATATAACTTTCGAAGGTTTCATCACTTCTGGATACATCATCGCAATTGTATTATCTATCGGAATGTATGTTCTTGCATACTACAGGTTTAAGGAGATGGAATCTATCGAACGATGGTAACCCGTGCCGAATGCTCTGAAAACTGAAAACCGAAAACTGTAAGCTTACAATTAACAATGACATTTGAAGAAAATAATAAAGCAATCTATCTGCAGATAGCCGACCGCATAGCCGACGAAATCATGAGCGGACGCTATGATACGGAAAGCCGCATCCCCTCCGTGAGGGAATTTGCGGCCTCCGTAGAGGTCAATGTCAACACCGTGATGCGGTCGTATGAACGTCTGACCAACAAAGGGCTAATCTATCAGAAGAGAGGTATCGGGTTCTTCGTTGCTCCCGATGCTAAAGAGAAGATTATGGCGGAACGAGGAGAGGAACTCATGACCAAGCAACTGCCTCCCCTCTTCAAGACGATGAAAGTCATGGGAATCACTCCCGACCAGCTCAAGAAATCCTATGAGGATTTCCTGAGAAAGTATGAAGTATAAAGTATAAAGTTCTGAAAACTGAAAACTAAAATCGATATGAAAATGAGATTCAAAACCACAACATTGATCATCTGGGGCATTCTCACCTTCTTGGCATTGGTAGCTTTTATAGCTCCCTTTATCTGCATCAAGCCTTTATGATGACTCCGGCATCCGGTAATCTAAAATGAGGATTCTATGGATAATATGATCGAACTCAGGGATATCAACAAGACATATCCCGGCGCAGTGCCGCTCCATGTGCTGAAAGGTATCAACCTTGATGTGCGCAAGGGAGAACTCGTGTCAATCATGGGCGCGTCGGGATCGGGCAAATCGACCTTGCTGAATATCCTCGGTATATTAGATAACTACGATTCGGGTGAATACCGCCTAAACGGCACGCTCATCAAGGATCTCAGCGAGAATAAATCGGCTGAATTCCGCAACAAGATGATCGGCTTCGTGTTCCAGTCTTTCAATCTCATCAATTATAAGGATGCGATGGAGAATGTGGCTTTGCCACTGTTCTATCAGGGTGTGTCGCGCAAGAAACGCAACGCCTTGGCTATGGAGCAACTTGATAAGATGGGATTGGCCGACTGGGCGCATCACCTCCCCTCCGAAATGTCGGGAGGTCAGAAGCAGAGAGTAGCGATCGCAAGGGCGATGATTACTAATCCCGACATCATTCTTGCCGATGAACCGACGGGTGCCCTCGACAGCAAGACCTCGGCCGATGTGATGGAGATATTCCGGAAACTGAATGAGGATGAAGGTAAAACAATTGTAATCGTGACTCACGATCCGGGAGTGGCGGAGCAGACAGACCGTCTTATACGCATCTCCGACGGCCTTATCGTTCCCGATAACAAAGTAGTTATCCCGGAAGAACAAGAAGTAACTAAAACTCCTAACTCCTAACTCCTAACTCCTACTTAACCATGGTGCTTGATCTTTTCAGAGAAATATCTCAGACATTAGGGCATAACAAAGTCCGCACTGCCCTCACCGGGATAGCTGTGACATGGGGTATCTTTATGCTTATCGTTCTGTTAAGTTTCGCCAGAGGCATTACAAACAGTTTCGACTACAGAATGGCCTCGCGCAACACCGAATCCATGACGATATGGAGCGGCACGACCACCATACCCTATAAAGGGAACCGCGATGGGCGCAGAATCAAGATGAAACAGCATGACATCGTTACGATCAAGGAGCGCAATCCGGAGTCGGTAGTCGAGGTCACATCGAAGATTTCGGGCAATGGTAAAATATCTTCAGAGAAGGGATCGGTCAGTAACGGATACACAGGCTCTTATCCTGATGGGCTAAGCAAAAGCTTCAATTCCGAACTTATCGCCGGGCGGTTTATAAATCAGAAAGATATGGATGAGAAAGCCAAAGTAATGGTGCTTCCGGAATATTTTGCAAAACAGCTGTTTCCACCTGAAGGTGCGGATGCTGTGGGAAAACGTGTAAATTGCAACTTCTTGTCGTTCCTTATCGTCGGAGTCTATTCCAGCCGATGGGACCGCACGATCTTCATACCTTTCACCACCGCCGCGATGATGCAGCCCGATAATCAGGATTATGGAATGATATCCGTAGATCTTAAAGGACTTAAAAATGAGGAAGACGCTTTGAATGCCGAAAAGAAAGTCAGAAACACTCTCGCCGTCAATCACAACTTCGATCCGGATGACAATAACGCCGTCTATATCAATAACTATTTCACAAGTGCATTGCAAACCAAGAAAGCCATGGGTATTCTCGATATGTGTGTATGGGTGCTCGGCATTCTGACTCTTCTCTCAGGCATTGTCGGAATCAGCAACATCATGTTTGTGACTGTAAAGGAACGCACTCATGAAATCGGAATCCGCCGGGCGATCGGAGCAAAACCCTCGAAGATTCTCACGCAGATCATCACCGAATCCATAGCCATAACGCTGATATTCGGATATATCGGAATCTTTCTCGGCACGGTAGTGACTCAGGTGATAGCCACTCTGATGGGAAACAATGAAGTGTTCCGCAATCCGACAGTAAGTATGACGATTGCTCTTGAAGTGACGTTTGTGCTTATCTTAGCAGGAACTGTAGCGGGACTCTTCCCCGCTCTGAAGGCATTAAAAGTCAAGCCTGTAGAGGCTCTCCGTGATGAATAACGACCCAAAAGATGAAATATAATGAAACTGACAATATTCGATAAGGAGAACTGGAAAGAGATCGCAACAACGCTCTCGCGCAATAAGACCAGAACTTTTCTCACCGGTTTTGGCATCTTCTGGGGTGTGGCGATGCTGACTCTTCTGATGGGAGGTGCTTCGGGAGGCGGAGGACTGTTGCGACGAAACTTCGCAGGATTCGCCACCAACAGCGGCGCGATAATCCCGAATCCTACAACTATACCTTACGCCGGATATCAGAAAGGAAGAGTTTGGTCGCTCAATATCTCCGATGTTGAGATATTGCGGGAGTCTTTCCCCGCGATGAAGGCTATCATTCCGACTTATCAGAAATGGGATTCTAACTTCAAGCGCGGCAAATATTCATACACAGGTCAGGTTATAGGTGCCGGTCCTGACTATACAGACATTGTTACACCTAAATACTATTCCGGCCGATTCATAAACGATGCCGACGAATCTCAAGAACGGCGGGTGGCCGCAATCGGCAAGAATGTGGCTTCACAGCTTTTTCCGGGCGATCCCTCTCCCCTTGGGAAATATATCGATGTTAACGGAATTTCATACTCCGTAATCGGTGTTATCGGAGATTCTTCCGAGATGAAACTTAACGGCAGCATGGATGAAGCGGTAATCATACCGGCGTCAACTTTCCGCCGGTCTAACGGATATGGAGATAAGGTAGATTACATCATGCTTGTTGCCAAAGGTAATAATGATCTCGGCGAACAGATCGAGAAAATGAAACGTATGATTTACCGCCGTCATTCTATCCATCCGAACGATAATGGAGCCATTTGGGACATCAATATCGCCGAACAGTTCAAACAGGTGGAAACACTCTTTACAGGTATAGACATCTTAGCCCTTTTCATCGGTTTATCTACACTGTTGGCAGGAATTATCGGTATCGGAAACATTATGTGGGTAATCGTCAAGGAGCGTACGCAGGAGATTGGGATCCGTCGCGCCATCGGGGCAAAACCTAAAGATATAATAGTCCAGGTACTATCCGAGGGAGCCGCGTTAACAATCATTGCGGGATTAGCCGGTATGATTTTCGCCGTCCTTATCCTCGGCGTGATGCAGCACATCAATAATCCGCCTGATGCGGTGTCAGTAGCCCAATTCCAGATGACATTCAGTGAGGCCGTGGGCATTCTGGCCACATTCACAGTCCTCGGAATTCTTGCGGGCCTCATACCGTCAATCAAAGCAATGAGAATCAAACCGATCGAAGCAATAAATTCAAAATAATGAGAAGTAGGGACGCGATACATCACGTCCACAGTAAAGAAGCTGAAAACTGAAAACCGAAAACCAATATGAAAAAGTTCTTTAAAATCTTTATCTGGGTGTTTGTCAGCATCCTATTCGTCGGAACATTCGTGTATCTGTACATGAATTCCCGTACTAAAGAAGAAGTTTACGAAATCGTATATCCTACAAAAGATAATTTGGAACGCTCCACCGTAATCACAGGTAAAATCGAGCCACGCGATGAAATCGATATCAAACCTCAGATTTCAGGTATTATCAGCGAAATACTTGTCGAGGCTGGCGATCATGTCAATAATGGCGATATTATAGCCAAAATCAAGGTTATCCCCGAAGAGGCACAGTTGTCGTCGGCCGAGAATCGCGTTCAGGTAGCTCAGGTTTCCCTGCAGGAGGCGACTCAGAATTTCGAGCGCACCAGTCAGCTCTATGAAAAGAAATATGAAAGTCGCGAGAAATATGAATCAGATAAGGCCGCTCTCGAACGCGCAAAACTCGAACTCTCTCAGGCCCGCGATCAGCTGACCATCGTGCGCGACGGAGTTTCCTCCGGAAACGCACAGGGATCAAACACCCTCGTTCGTGCCACAGTAACGGGCGTGGTGCTTGAAGTGCCGGTCAAGGTGGGTTCGTCGGTGATTCAGGCCAATACATTCAATGACGGCACCACCATCGCCAAAGTGGCTGATATGACCGACCTTATCTTCAAAGGAAATGTAGATGAAACAGAGGTGGATCTTCTCCGCGAAGGGATGGATGTCAAGATTGCCGTGGGTGCAATATCAGACTCTGAATATCCAGCTGTGATTGAGAAAATAGCCCCGATGGCTTTGGATAATAACGGCACTAACACCTTTGAGGTCAAAGCTGCAATGAAACTCGATGCAGATACTAAACTGAGGGCAGGTTACAGCGCAAACGCCTACGTCATTCTTGAAAGTGTAAAAGACGCATTTGTTGTGTCGGAAAGTGTAGTCGGATATGACGGCGACAAAGCATTCGTATATGTTCTTAAAGATTCGTTGCCTTCTCAGAAATTCGATAAAGTGGAATTCACTCCCGGCATCTCCGACGGTCTGAACGTACAGATTAAGAAAGGAGATCTTTCAGTCAAGACTCCGCTTAGGGGAAACGTAATCTCAAAATAAGACAGTCATGAGAATTCATAAGATAATGTTATCCCTTTCCGTGGGGATGTGTGTAGTTAGCGGAGCAATGGCTAAGGAATGGTCATTAGACGATTGTATCTCATACGCAATAAACAACAATATCGATGTTCGTCGCCAGCAGCTGCAGATAGCCGATGGTGAGCAATCGGTAATCGAGGCTAAAGACCGTTTCTTGCCATCCGCCAGCGCATCCGCCTCCCAGAACTTCAACTTCGGCAGAGGTTTGACATCGCAAAACACATACGCAGACCGCAACACATCGAATTTCGGATGGAGCGCAGGGCTGAATCTACCCCTCTTTCAGGGTATGGCTGAATACCGTAATCTGAAAATGGCTAAGCTATCACTTAACCAATATCTTTATGAGCACGAGGCTGCGAAAGATAATGTAACTCTCAATGTAATATCTCAGTATCTACAGGTGCTATATGCTAAGGAGGTGGCTGAAAGTGCGAGATCGCAGATGAAGTTTTCCGAATTTGAGGTGCAGCGAACTAAAGAGATGATCGAGGTCGGCAAAGTTGCGGAGGCTACGCTTTATGACCTTGAAGCGACTTTGGCACAGGATAGCCTGCAGGTGATTACTGCCGAGAATGATATTCAGATTGCCCTTATAAATCTTGCCAATCTTATCCAGCTTAAAGATATTGCGGACTTTGATGTGCAACCACTTGACGAGTATAACCCGATTCTCCCCTCAGCCGAACAGGTTATCGATGCAGCACTCGCCGGCAACAGCACTATTCTCGGCGCTAAGGAGGCAATCAAGGTGGCGGATGCAAGGATTCTATACGCAAAATCCGGATATATCCCTACTCTCAATTTCAACGCCGGCTTAGGATCGAGCTATTACAAGATTTCAGGGATGGCCAACGATAATTTTGGCGAACAGATGAAGCACAATTTTGCAACCTATCTCGGATTTTCGCTTAACATCCCGATATTCGACGGATTCAACACGCGAAATAGCGTACGCCGTGCGCAGCTGCAAAAGACCTCCGCCAAACTTAATCTCGAAGACCGCGAGGATAATCTTTATAAAGATATCCGTCTCGCCTATTACCAGGCTTCAGGCGCACGCGATAAGTTAATGACTTCTGAAGAGACTCTGAAAAAGACCAAACTCTCTTTTGACGCAACGGTGGAACGCTTCAATCTCGGCAAAGCAACGCAGGCCGATTACGAGCAGGCACGCAACAACCTTTTCCGCACCGACATCACACGAATCCAAGCCCGTTACGAATATCTGCTGCGTCGTCGCATCCTTTTATTCTACCAGACTCCGGGGCTATACCGCAACACAAAATAAACCGCAACTCAACCTTTTCCTAATTATTTTTGTTTAACCCATAGAAACTTATTAAAGATTAATACTATGAATATCGACGAATTAAAAGGAAAAGCTGACGAACTTATGGGTCAGGCTGAAGTGCTTAAAGGTAAAGCAGAAGATTTTTTGAACAATCCTCAGGTGAAGGATAAAGTGGATCAGGCTAAGGAGAAAGTTCAGGAGGTTCTGAACAATCCTCAGGTACAGGAGAAAGTGGCCCAGGCTAAGGATATGGTTAATCAGGCTAAGGACAAATTATCCGATATGCTCGGCAAATAATGAGATTATAAAGAACTTTAAACGGCGGGATGTTTTACATCTCGCCGTTATTTTATTATTCCAAGTCGAATGGGAAACCTTGCTTGGTGATGAAGTCTTTATAAATCTTCGAGAAGATTTCGTTGTTTGATTTCGGATAGCGAACATCGGTGAAGACCTGTGCTAATGTTTCCTTTCCGTTTTCCTCGATGAATTTACGGCTTTCCTCCAACCCCTCTTTCTCTGAATATATTTCCTTAATCACTTCCGGAGTGTAATCCTTATAAACCTCCTCATGGATGAATCCCTCAGCCGGGATACGGTCGCTCTTCGGAGCTTCATCTGCGGGATAACCTAATGCGACGGTGATAATCGGCACTACCCTTTCAGGAAGTTCAAGAATTTCGGCAATCTGCGGTGCGTTGTAGGCCGTAGTGCCGAGATAGCAGGTGCCTAAACCTTGCATCTCAGCGATGGTGCAAACCTGTTGAGCCAAGATCACGGTATCGAACACAGCCGACATAAACGACTGGAAATTATCGTAACCCGGTTTGGCATTGCTTACCTCACACCATTTCACGAAGCGGTTAAAGTCGGCACAGAATGTCAGCAACACATTGGCACCGGTTGAAGCCGGTTGGCAGAAATGACTACCGGCTAAAAGCATCTTGCGCGCAGGATCTTGCGTAATGATAACGCTGTAAAGCTGCATATTGCCGTTTGTAGGTGCGTGAGCGGCAGCTTCGAGAATATCATTGAGCAGTTCTTTGCTTACCGGTTTATCCGAGAAATTGCGGACAGTGGCTCTCTCGCTAAAATATTTATCTATCATTATATTAGATGTTAGAGATTAGATATTAGAGATTAGATATTAGAGATTAGATATTAGATATCAGATTCTAATCTTATCACTTATTACTTATCACTTATTACTTATCACTTATTACTTATCACTTAAAACTTATTTACTTTTATCACCATTCCATCGTAGGCCGGATGCACATTGTCGGGCGTGCGCGCCTCAAGTTCTTCATGCAATCCAGCCTCATGGCCGAAATGTGTAAGGTAAGTGCGAGCCGGTTTGACTTCCTCAATCAGTGACATCGCCTCTGAGAATGACAAATGGGCGAAGTGTGGTTTATCTCTCAGCGAATTCAATATCAGCACTTCGAGATTCTTCAGTTTCTCCTTCTCCTCTTCCGAAATATATTTCGCATCCGTGACGTAAGCGAAATTACCGATCCGATAACCGTATATCGGCAGTTTGCCATGCAACACCTCTATCGGCTCGATCTTGACCCCATTAATATAGAAAGGTTTGTTGTCGATTATATTCATCTCAAACGTCGGCACTCCGGGATAAGGATTAGGACGGAAACAATAATCAAGGCGTCTTCTCAAGTCTGCATCTACATCGTGCCTTAAATAAACCGGGAGATCACTGTTGGAGCAGAAAGGACGCAGATCGTCGAATCCTCCTACATGATCATAGTGATTATGGGTCACGAGCACGGCATCGATATCCGCCAGACCGATTCTTAATGCTTGTTGTCTCAAATCGGGCGAGGGGTCAATGAGCAGTCGTAAGCCGGCTGTCTCAACCAATACAGAAGCCCTCAATCGTTTGTCATGAGAATCGGTAGAGGAGCACACTCTACACTCGCATCCCATTTCAGGCACACCTTTAGATGTGCCGCTTCCGAGAACCGTAACTGTAATATCGGTATCTATGAAATTGGCTTCGGGCTTTAAAGTCAAATAAAAGTCCGAACGCACTTTCCTTATCACTTTATCGGCAAGTTTGCGGACATCTTCACCTGTAGCGCCTCCGGCATTGATAAGCACCAGTGGTTGCTTATCATAAACCTCCGCACCTCCGATTCTGTAACCTTTCATGCCCGCTTTATCGATCATCCACGCAGCCGAAACTTTCACCATATCGTCGCCGGCGGGATACCCCGGCAATCCGGGATGCATCTCGCAAAGTTTCTCGTACATACTCCTATGAATCACAGGATTCTTGAAGAAACTTCCTGCGCTCCCAATAACTGCGGGATCAGGCAGTTTGGAATCACGGATTTTCGTAACTTCGTCAGCAACTTCTTTAATCGAAGGGTAATGACCCAGACGAGCTTCGAGTTCTTTCAGCGGACCGTAAGTAAGATTCCTTGCCTTTCCGTCGGGATAGAGACGGAACGACACGCGTAGCACAAAGTATCTCCCTTTCCCTTCATGCTTGAACATACTGTCGCGATAACCGAAACGGCATTCCTCGCGACTGAACCTTACGGTCTTGCGTGTTTCGGTGTCGAAACATTCCACAGCATGAATCAGGTCGCCGGCCTCGACACCGTAAGCACCGACATTCTGTATCGCAGAAGCTCCGGCTTCTCCGGGGATGTGGGCAAGATTCTCGACCCCGGCAAGATTGCGCTCAATACACCAGTCGACAAAATCGGTCCACTTCTCTCCCGCACCGACAATCGCAAAAACTGTGTCATCATCTTTGCGGTATTCCTGAATACCTTTGATGCCGGAATGAAGCACCAAACCGTTAAAGTCGGAAAGAAACACGAGATTGCTGCCTCCTCCGATATGGAGCACCTGATTATTGAGGAATTCCTCTTTACGCGATAACGCAAGGAGTTCGCGCTCCGACGAATACTCGGCAAAATAGCGTGCCTTAACGGGGATACCAAAGGTAGTAAATGAGGTTATATCTTTATTTTCAATAATTTCAATCATATCAGTGATAAGCGATAAGTGATAAGAATAGTATCTATAATTCCTAACTCCTAATTCCTAATTATCTAAAGGAGACGAGAAGGCCATCTTGGAATCGGAGGAAAGTGCCGTCGGGATATTGCCACAGATCGATGGTGGAGTTCCAGTCATGACCGGCACTTACATCTGCCGGATTACCCAAAGCCAGTTTACACTCCTCCTTAGTCATCCCGACACGGACTTTGCCGTTGCAGATAGCCTCCCACATCTCCGGCTGGATATGAGGATAGCGCGACTTAGGATCGGACAAAGAGAAAAGATTCTGGAATGTACGGCTCTCGATACCTACCGAACCGATATTCATAAACATTAAGGCATCCTTGCCATTCTCATCTTTTATAAATACCTTAAGAGGAAACACTATCGAACCGGGAATAATATCCGTGATGGTGACAGGCACAAACTTGCGACCCGTAATCGCGTTTTCATCGGCATCATACCATATCTGCGATTTCGTCCAGACCTTTTCTCCCTGCAAAAGATTACGCGCATCCTCTACGATCTGCGGATCGATCGTCATCGGCACATCCATTGAAGTAATAGAAGTCACGGCATTCTGTAGAATTTTGCCCGTGGAATAAGTAAGCTGGCGCCCGTTATAGAGAAACACAATCACCGCCTCATCCGATCCTCCGGGAGTTGGCTTCGTCGCAACACCATCATATACTATCATCTTGCCTACGAGCGAATCCACAGGCACCCCCACATCGAAAGGGTCAAACACAAGCGCGATTCTGTCATCTGCCACCAAAAACTGTTTTCCTTTGGGCCATTCATTGAGTTTAGGTATGTGCACACTTCCCATCAATAGCTCTTCACGCGTAGCCTCAAGCTCCTTGCGTTCACTCTTCGAAAGCTTAATTGTCTTCGTACCTTCTATGCCAGTATGACAACTCACTAAAACACAGAGTATTGTCGCAATAATGTATAATAATGGATTTTTCAACATTCAAATCAATAATAAAATTTCTTTCAAATTTAATGAAAAATTTTGAGGAAAGCTTTGCCAAGTAAAAAAATAATATTAACTTTGCACTCGCAAAACGGAAACAACACCGTTTGCCAACAAAATATGGCGGGATAGCTCAGTTGGTTAGAGCGTCGGATTCATAACCCGGAGGTCTCGAGTTCAATTCTCGATCCCGCTAC
>JAIEAO010000168.1 GCA_029071345.1 Muribaculaceae bacterium
GCAATATTTGTTAAGCAGTGTGTCGATGCGAGCATTCTCTAAGAATTCATTGCTGTCGTCGTCAAGATAGTGGATTACGTCTGTACCTCGATCTTTCTTGTCGATTTCCGACATCTCATATTCGGGGCTGCCGTCGCATACCCACTGCACTCCTTTCGCACCCTCTTTGTAAGAAAGAGAGCGGATCTCAACCTTCTTCGACACCATGAACGCGGAATAGAATCCGAGTCCGAAGTGACCGATGATTGAGTTTGCAGTATCCTTATATTTCTCTAAGAACTCCTCAGCTCCTGAGAATGCTATCTGATTGATATATTTGTTTACATCGTCGGCATCCATACCGATACCGCGGTCAGAAATCGTAAGCGTACCGGCCTCTTTGTCGACCTTTACGCGCACGTCCATCTCGCCGAGCTCACCCTTGAACTCGCCGAATGATGCCAAAGTCTTAAGTTTCTGTGTTGCGTCGATAGCGTTCGACACCAACTCACGAAGGAAAATCTCGTGGTCGCTATAAAGAAATTTCTTGATAACCGGAAATATGTTTTCCGTAGTAACTCCAATTTTACCAGTTGCCATAATTTTATTTTGTTTTGTTCTTATTTCTATCGTTAATTTTGTCATCGGCACGAATAATATCGTTCCATCATTACTCATACAAATTCCGTGCCATTATTAAAACGCTCATTATTATTTCAAGTGTTGTTATATTTCATAAAAAATTGCTAAATTAGCAACTAAAATGATTATCCTGAATAATTATCAATTGGTTAACGTAGCCCCGTAGGGGCGTATCAATCTTAACCCCGCACGGAGCGCAGCGGAGTGTGGGGAAGTGAACACATCCCATATACTCCCTCCCAGCCCGGCTGAATGCCGGGCTGGGAGGGAGAGGAAGATATTGATATTCACCCCAATCTCCGCTCGGTTCGCTTCGCTCCCTCACTCCGAATGGGGTTATTAATAACTCACCCTTTCAGGGTTTAACCTGTTATTGAGGATTATAGAGGATAATCATTCAGCAAAATATTTCAGGACTCCACAATATCCTGATTTTTAATCCAATCGTTTTATACTATAATCCGACACATGAAAAAATTGTCATTACTCTCACTTTTTCTTTTTATATGTATATGCCAGATGAATGCCCAGACCGGTGCATGGTCGGGCAATCTCGAGGTGCAGGGCACAAAAATTCCACTGGTCTTTCATTTAGATGACGAGAAGCCTACAATGGATTCTCCGGCTCAGGGAGCCAAAGGGATACCTATGCAGCTCACAAGAATCGAGTCAGACTCCATATCAATCAATATCCCCATGATAGGGGCTTCCTTCAAAGGTAAATATAGCGGTTCGGAGATAGTCGGCACATTTGCCCAGTGGGGAATGGAGCTTCCGTTGGTTCTTCACGGCGGCGACATAACTTTTCGCCGTCCTCAGACACCCAAGCCCCCTTTCCCCTATCAGCAGGAAGAGGTAACATTTGCTAACGGCGATGCCGTATTGAAAGGAACGTTGACCTTGCCTGAGAATTACAGCCGAAAAACACCGGTTGTGATAATGGTCACCGGCAGCGGACTTCAAAACAGAGACGAGGAGATTTATGAGCATAAACCATTTGCTGTCATTGCCGACGCTTTGGCAAGAAACGGGATCGCGTCGTTGCGCTACGACGACCGCGGCTTTGCGCAGTCAACAGGCGACCTTGTAAACTGCACCACGGAAGATTTGATGTATGACGCATTAGCAGGTATCAATCTCCTCCGCCAGAGATTCTACAAAGTCGGCATACTCGGTCACAGCGAAGGCGGTTCGATCGCTTTGCTCTTGGGTGCGGATAAAAAGGTTGATTTTATCGTCAGCTTGGCCGGAATGGTGGTTTCAGGCAAGGAAACCCTGATGGATCAAAACCGCTTGGCGTTCACTCACACTAACTATCCGCAAGAGGTGGCCGACGAATATTGCGAACTCATTTCCGCCATCTTTGACAATGACGCAACCGCAGCAGATAAATTGGAGGCATCCAACATACCGGCAGAGCTGAAACAAAACCTGCAAACCGGGATTCAGCAAATGAAATCGCCCTATATGGTGTATTTCGTTGCATTAAATCCGAGTAAGAAATTAAGCGACATTACTTGTCCGGTTTTGGCATTAAACGGTAAGAAAGACACTCAGGTATTCTACCAGAAAAATTTAGAGGCATTAACTAAGGGGCTACCCAAAAACGAGCGTAATCAGATTGTTGCGTTAGAGGATTTAAACCATATGTTCCAGCACTGCCAGACCGGAGCAAGCACCGAATACGGCCAAATTGAGGAAACCATCTCTCCCGAAGTCCTCACCCTCATCACTGACTTCATCAAACGTCAATAATACAGATTATATATAGTCATGAAAAAATTCTATTTACTATTAATGGCAGCTGTCATCGGCATAGCCCAGATGGCTGCTCAAAGGAGTGCAACAGTAGTTCAAGATTCGATCCAAAGTAAGATCCTCGGCACGTCGAGGAACTATTCCGTAATCCTCCCTCCCGGCTACAAAGAGAATCCCGAACAAACCTATCCTGTGCTGTATTTGCTTCATGGACTATATGGCACAAACAAATCATGGGTCGAAGAGGGTCAGCTCAGGGATGAGGCAGACCGGATGATGAAGGATTGGTCGGCAGTGCCGATGATTATTGTCAGCCCCGATGCCGGAGGCAAAGATGCCGACAAATTGCAGAACGGATATTTCAATCTCCCGGGCTGGCGATACGAAGATTTCTTCTTCGAAGAATTCATGCCGGAAATCGAGAAAAAATATCGAATTAAGGGTGACAAGAATCACCGCGCCATAGCAGGTCTTTCGATGGGTGGCGGTGGCACAGTGGTCTACGCACAGAAACACCCTGAAAAATTCTGTGCCGCTTATCCGATGAGCGCATGGCTATGTCTTAACGAAACGCAGAAAAAACAACGCGAAAACGGAAAAGAGAAAAGCAACATTTCCGAAAAGATGTGGCTCTTGGGCGAGAGTGTGGATAAGAACGATTGCCTTGAGTTTGTCAAAAATGCCACCCCGGAGCAAAAAGACGAGATGAGAAGCATCCGCTGGTATATCGACTGCGGTGATGACGATTTCCTCCTTGATGATAATCTGAAATTCTATCAGGCACTACGCGATGCTCAGATACCGGCACAGCTACGCGTCCGCGACGGCGCCCACAAATGGTACTACTGGCGTCAGGCCCTCTCCACCTGCCTCCCCTTCGCCTCCGCCGCCTTCACCCAAAAATAAAACCCTCTATACTCCCTAACAATAGTTCGGGACAACATAGAACAAAGCCTATTGGGAACTATATTATTCATTTTAAATTATGCAAATCACATAATGCGATTTGCATAATTTATTTTTAATAATTACCTTTGCTAACATAATTTATATTGCAGACAATTGTAGGGACGCGATAAATCGCGTCCACAATAGCATCCCCGGGAGGGCCGTTGCTTGCAACTGCACTCACATGTCGGCAATTAAAGGGGAAATGTCTCTTCGATGATGCGGACGCGATATATCGCGTCCCTACTGAAATTGTTATTTGATTAACTGAGTAATTTATCTACACTTTTATGGAGCATCCGAGAAATCCGTTTATATTAGGGCATCGAATTAACAGGCCGTATTTTTGCGACCGCGTTACGGAACAGGAGCAACTTACGAAAGCCGTTATCAACGGCAGAAATGTTGTATTGCTCTCCCCTCGCCGTATGGGTAAAACATCGTTGATAAATATTTCTTTGGAAGATTCAGTGGACATACGAGAGAATTATCAGACTTTCTTCATCGATATATTGCAATCCAATTCTTTAAGCGAGTTCACTTATCTTTTAGGTAAGGCTGTTTTCAATGCACTTGCCGAAAAAAGTCAGAAAGGAGTCAAGGGTTTTCTCGCCGCATTAAAATCACTCAAGGGAACATTTGGATTTGACGCATTGACCGGTCTTCCAACTTTCAATATCCAGCTTGGCGACATTCAGCACCCCGAATATACCCTTGATGAGATTTTCAATTATCTCGAACAATCAGAAAAGCCTGTAATCTTAGTGATAGATGAGTTCCAACAAATCACGAAATACCCCGAAAAGAATACGGAAGCTATCTTGCGTCAGCACATGCAACAGATGTCGAACGCCTCTTTTATATTTGCAGGCAGTGAATTCTCGTTACTTCAGGAGATGTTCGTATCCTCTAAACGACCATTTTATAACAGCAGCGAGATGATGCATCTCGGTCCGATAAGCGAGGATATATATATAGAATTTGCAAAAAGACTCTTTGAAGAAAGAAATCGAAGCATCGATGAAGAACCGATCAGATGGGCTTATTGCTTATTCGACGGCAATACATTCTATATGCAGCGAACCATGAACGGTGCTTTTGCAGATACCCCTGAAAATGCGATATGCGAGCATGAGACAGTGGTTCGCTCAGTCCGCGCCATGCTTGCCTCCAATGAAGTTACATATCGTGAAATATTGTCAAAAGTTACCGTTAGTCAGAAGGCCACACTGATAGCGATAGCTCAAGAAAGATTAGTTACCAATCCGACGAGCGGTGCATTCATTAAGAAATATTCCCTACCCTCGGCGAGCTCTGTGCAAAGTGCCCTTCAAAAACTTGTGAAATCAGGTATAGTCACTAAAAATTTGGATGGCTACAACTTTACCGACCCTTTGCTCCGCATATTTGTAAACAGCCTCTACTTCACCCCCGAATTCTAATTCCCGATAAGTGTATCAATAAAATAGCCCTGCGGACCGAGATGGTGCGCAGGGCTAACTTTTGGGGGGATTATTTGGTTTGGGGGACGCGAGGTATCGCGTCCGGGTATCTAATGCAGTAGCGGAGGTTTCCTAACCTCCGCTAAGGAGGAGGCTTCCTAACCTCCGCTAAGGAGGAGGCTTCGGGACACCGCAGCCACGGAGTGTCTGCGCTACTATGTGGAAGTTGGGAAACTTCCACTACTGTTTTTTCGACATTTGCAAGCAAATGTCGCTCCGTTATTAATCCACAAAAAGACGCGATCGCGTCTGCACAACAGACAACAATCGCGCCTTCCAACCAAGAATCTCGCATTCCGGCAGTGTATTTATAAATTTAATTTCATATTATAACCTTATTCTTTATTGTCAAGTCATATATCTATACATACAGCATATTTTCATGTTAAATGGCTCAAAATATATTAATTAAGTTCTGTCATTTCCTCGCTAATCGAAGTCTAATATCGTAACATCCAGAATACCCTGATTTTTTACAAATCAATTTGTCGGCTTAGTCCAATTACTTTTTACCAACATCCACGATGAAGAGTATGTATATACCTTTTCGGCATTGTCCATTTCTACAGAAGACTTAACTACATATGGTACCCCTATATATAATGAACTATATTGACGAGGATGTAGTGAGGAAGAATTGCTCGAACTAACAAGATTAGCACCTGCGTTATAAGATCTATTATAAATAAAAGACCCCTCTGCATCATTACCTAACGCGCCTAAATGATATATGATGAATTCGATATAATCGGTCTCCCAATATTTATCATTGTCTACAATATCCTCTATAGATAGAGGCTTGGATGGAGGAATTGCTTTAATTTTTATAGATGTGTAGTATATTCCTTCTTTAGGATAAAAGTTTTCCCATTTATAAGCGGAGTATTCCTGAGTATCTTTAAATCTTATACCATATACTGGAACAGAAATAGCATCAGTGTATAGTGAAGTCAAATAAAATTTGCCTTCACTATCGATCTTTATATTTACCTCCGGGGTGCTTCCATGCTTAAGTATTGATTTACCTACTATATTAATTTTATCATTACCCAAATTTGATAGAGATTCACTAAACTCATTGGTTAACATTTTATCAGCATTCCAGTAAATATTGGGGGTACTTTTATTAAACAAAAAATATGGTGCGTATCTGCTAGTATAAGTAGTATAATCCGGAGCCAACAACATAAGTTCATCAATGGTAGGAACCCGATATTCTATACTTGAAGCTGGATCAGTCAGTGTTTTACCTATTACAGCTATATCACTGAATAACATTTTCCTTGCCTCCGATTCAGTGGTTGGAACTGATGATATAAAGGATACATTACTCCCCGAGACACTACCAATCTGTCCTGGACCAAACATATTGACCATTAATCTATCATTATACTTCTTCTGAATACTTGAGGGAATTGCGATACTTTTTGGGATATCGGGGTATTCGAAAGTTTCGGCTTCATCCCAGTCGAGGACGGTGAGGTTGAAGTCGAGGTCGTATTCGTAGTTGAGGGTGATGCGGTAGAGGTGGTTGCGCTGGAGAGCGAGGATTTCACCGCTCTTGGGCTCTTTCAGCTCGATGTCGTGGGTGCGTTTTGTCTGTCCGTCCTCTTCAAGGTATTCAACCTCAATCACGGGGCGGTTGGTGGCAGAGAAGCCGGCTGTACCCGAAAGGTTCTCGTAGCTGTAGATGGTCTGCTCGAACTTTACGGGAACTACCGTGCCGTCCGTCATCTCGCATTTGAAGTCTGCGGGCCAACCTGCGGTTGAAGCATCGTAGCGTTTGTCGGCATACCATTCGGAGGCGTCTGCATCAGCATCCTCTGCGTTGCGCACTGCGAGGGAGGACTGCTTCGCGCTGTTCTTGAGTGTGATGCCGGTCACTGTGATGCCGGGAGCGTTGTTGATGATGTCGAAGCGTGCGGCGAGGCGGCGCATGGTGATTGTGCCGAGGTCTTTTTCATCCTTGATTATAAGGTCCTCTACACTTGCGGGGGCAGTGCAGAACATGGGGAACTCATTGTCCGCACCCGGGTCCTGAGTGGCGATGATGGTTTCGAGCACGTTTTCTGTATCGGTAATCTTTGTGCCTGCAGTGATTCCCTCAAGTTTCGCTTTGAGGGCCGCATCTGCGTTGGCTACGAAATAGATGTCGTAGCTGCCGTCTCGCTCCACGTTGAATTCATACTGACCGTTGGTTACGCCATTGGCTTCAACGGTTTTGTAGAAACCGGCCTCTTTGTCGAAGAGCACGGCAAGGACATTGCTGATGTGGTTCTCCTTATCCTCATCAGCCACTGTGGCGCGGGTGGATTTCTTCTTTGCGGAGCCGCCGAGTGTGAATTTTACGGAGCCGCTCCCCTGGTGCATGTCGGGAGTGAGGTCTTCGTTGGCGCAGGAGGCCATGAGGAGCGCACAGCCTGCGAAATATGGTAATATGCGTGTGATATTCATTGCTTAAATATTATTATTGTCGGTTGATATATTACTCGTTATTTTCATTCTTTTCCGGGTCATATTTAGAGAGGGAGTCCTCGATTTCGTCAAGTTCCCAATCCTCTACGGTGAACTGTGCCGTCACTTTACCTACTATAGGATCGTCGTTATGACCGAGCACGATACGGTAGAGGTGATTGCGCATGGTGTTAACGTATGTGCCCTTGTCTTCTCCCCCCGTCTTGCAGAAGGGAATGTCGAGTTCACCATAATGCTCGATTCCGTCTGCATCAATGGTATACTCAAGGTGAACGACTGCGCCATCAGCCTGAGTGTTATTGCGTTCGAAGAGATAGAATGCCTTCTTGATGTCGCCGGCGGTCTTGTCATCGAGGTTCTTAAGATAGTCGGTCGGGAGCTTATTCTCGGCGATAGCCATTGTTGAGAATGAGTTTCCGGCGGGGTACTCGATCGCGGCATGAGGGAACAGATAGGAACGTGAGGGGGCGTTGCGCACCTCCACCTTGGTGAGCATAAGGTTCGGGGTCTCATACTTGATGTCGATGCGGGCGGCAACACGGGTAAGTTCTACTGAGAGGTTTAACCCCTCCTGCATCGCGATCACCTCATCGTTGCCGGACTTGGCTGTTCCGGTCATGAGCATGGAAGAGCCGAGTGTGCTCCCATCGAACGTTGCGGGGAGTGAGGCGGTCGAGGTGTAGAGACCCGTGTTGAACGCAGTTCCCAACGTAGCCGCCTGGTCGGCATTAGCCACAAAGCGATAAGTGTAGCTCTTATTCTTGTGGTCGCCGGGGATGTTTATTGTGAAGTTGTATTTGCTGAAATCATCCTCTGACTTCACGGGATTGAGAATGTTGTCGGACGCGGATGAGTCATAACGCATCACGCGAACAAGGTTGGAGGTGCCGTCATCCTTGATCTCATACTCGTAGAGGTCGAGTGTGTTGATGGCGGTCTCGGCCGCGTCCTGAATCATCTCGCCGTCGGCGCGGGTGTAGTGTACCTTGTCGCCGGTCGGGGTCCTGAGCGAGAATGTGATGAACTGCTCGCCGGCATTCGCTAAGGAATCCGGCTGCTGGGGCATATCCTCATTGCTGCAGGAGGATAGGCCGAGCGCTGCGAGTAGCGCTGAGGTCAATAATAGATTTTTCCTCATGATTGTTTTTGTTGTTTTGGTTTGTTAAATAATTTTTAGGTAGGGACATGGCGTGCCATGTCCGCAGTGGTTTTCGGGTTCAGTAGGGACGCGATAAATCGCGTCCACAGTGGTTTTTATTGTTTCGCCCCTCCGGGGCTTAGAGGAGAGAGGGGGTTATCCTACCCCACACTGCACTCGCTTCGCTCGCTTATGCGGGGTTAAGATTAATTCGCCCTTTCCGGGCTTAACGCTATGTGGGTTGCGAAGCCGGAGGCGCGGATGCTTGCAGACGCGCAGTTTTGTCGGCGGGGCTGTCGACATTTGCGAGCAAATGTCGCTCCGTTTGCATTTCCTTATCACTTATCTCTTATTACTTATCACTTATTACTTATTACTTATCACTTCTCACTTATCTCTTATCACTTAATTACTTATCACTTATCACTTATCTTGCTACCCGAAACTGCCGCCGTCGATCCAGTCTTCCACGCTACCGTCAAGAGTCGGGAAGAGATCGGCACTGCCGTCGGGGCGAAGCCTGAGAAGAAGTTTGTATTTCTGCACATGCGTCTTCGATGGATGCAATCCCCATTCCTTGAAGGCTTTGGCGAGGTCGATGTCGGGCGACACTTTCTCACCTCCGAAAAGGATGCGGAGCACGGGCAATCTGCCGTCTTCATAGCGAAGGGTTACAAATTCGCCGTCGAGCTCACGCGAGCGGAGCGGTACGCTGATGCGGTGTGTGCTCCAGTTGTCACCGCGGGGAACGATGAACCCTTCTGCCTCCGAAGCCCG
>JAIEAO010000169.1 GCA_029071345.1 Muribaculaceae bacterium
GTCTGGGTCTAAGTGCCTACGGCATCGCGCACCGGCCTATCGGCCGACGTTCGCTCTTAGCCGACCTGCAAATATCTTGCGATATTTGTAACATAAAAGTATTAAGTATAACCTTTCAAACCATGAATAAAACTTTCAAGATTACTCTCATCAGTATCTTTTCTCTTCTCACTGTTGCATTCTCTGTAGATGCCGCAAAGAAGCCCTCTAACATCAAGGAGGCGCAGGAGGTGCGCGAGATCATCTCACGAGTCAACAATTACTGGCAATCTAATAATAAAGCTGAGGTGAATCCTTTCTGGGATAACGCCGCATATCACACCGGCAATATGGAGGCCTACCGACTGACGGGAAATGACAAATGGCTTGATTATTCCACACGTTGGGCCGAACATAATGATTGGAAGGGTGCGAAAAGCAATGACCGCAGCAAATGGAAGTATGATTACGGTGAGACCGACGATCATGTACTTTTCGGCGACTGGCAGATATGTTTCCAGACCTACGCCGACCTCTACAATCTTCTCCCCGAAGACCATAAAATCAACCGCGCGAAAGAGGTGATGGAATATGAGATGTCAACTCCGAAGAACGATTACTGGTGGTGGGCCGACGGGCTCTACATGGTAATGCCGGTGATGACAAAGCTCCATAAGATTACCGGCAATCAAAAGTATCTCGATAAGTTGTATGAGTATATATGTTATTCCGACAGCATCATGTTCGACCCCGAGGAGAATCTGTATTACCGCGATGCGAAATATACTTATCCCAAACATAAGAGCGCGAACGGAAAGAAAGATTTTTGGGCTCGTGGTGACGGATGGGTGCTTGCTGGGTTGGCTAAAGTGCTCCAGGATCTTCCCGCCGATTACGAGCGCCGCGACTTTTTCGAAAATAAATACAAGAAAATGGCCGAAGCAGTTGTAGCTTGTCAGCAACCGGGTGGATACTGGAGCCGCTCGATGTATGATGAGGAGCACGCACCCGGCCCCGAGACTTCCGGCACCGCATTTTTCACCTACGGTCTGCTCTGGGGCATCAATAACGGCTATCTCACCGACCCCAAATTTCTTGAATCGGCAAAGCGCGGCTGGAATTATCTCAAGACCACAGCGCTTCAGAAAGATGGTCGCGTAGGTTATGTTCAGCCTATCGGTGAAAAGGCTATCCCCGGACAGGTGGTGGATTCAAATTCGACATCCAATTTCGGTGTCGGAGCCTTCCTTCTTGCTGCCTGCGAATATGTCCGTATGCTCGAAGCGCAGAATAATCCTGACCGCGCATATTGGTTGGATCTTCTGGAGCAAATGGCATATCCCGTTCTCAGTAATATGTCGAAAGGTGAATTGCAGAGAAACATGGTTGTCGAGGTCAGCCCCAACTGGGATGGGCGTGACAAACGTGTGGCTTACATGGAGACATTCGGGCGACTTATGGCCGGTATTGCTCCGTGGCTCTCCCTACCCGACGACGACAACGCCGAGGGTAAGAAACGCAAGGAGCTCCGCGAGATGGCTTTGAAGGCATATCGCAACGCTGTAGACCCCGAAAACCCCGACTATCTCCTGTGGCAGGGCGAGGGTCAGGCGCTCGTTGATGCTGCTTACATTGCCGAAAGTTTCCTGCGCGGTTATGATGCCCTTTGGCTTCCGTTAGACTCCCTCACCAAGCAACGATACATTAAAGAATTCTCCGGTCTCAGACGTATCGATCCTCCATACACCAACTGGCTTCTCTTCTCATCAATCATCGAGAGTTTCCTTGCAAAAGCGGGTACTGATTTCGATGAGTTCCGCGTAAACACAGCCATACGCAAGACCGATGAATGGTATGTCGGCGATGGCTGGTATGCCGACGGGCCGGAATTCGCTTACGACTATTACAGCAGTTTCGTGTTTCACCCTATGCTGCTCGAAACGTTGCAGGCCATGAAAGATTCCGGGAAATACAGCCGCATCGATTATAGCAAATATCATAACCGGGCAATGAAACGTGCGCAGAAATACTCTCTGGTACTGGAAAGAATGATTTCACCCGAAGGCACATTTCCGGTGTTCGGTCGATCTATCCCCTACCGCATGGGGGCGATGCAACCTTTGGCAATGATGGCATGGAAAGAAAAACTCCCCGCTGGATTGACCAACGGACAGGTACGTTCGGCACTCACGGCCGTGATGCACCGGATGTTTGACGGCAAAGAGAATTTCAACGACGGTGGTTATCTGACCATAGGATTTGCCGGCAGACAACCCAACATAGCAGATTGGTACACCAACAACGGCTCTCTCTATCTCACCTCCTTGTCCTTTCTTCCCCTCGGCTTACCGGCCACACATCCTTTCTGGAGCGATGCAGAGCAACCGTGGACCAGTCAGAAGGCATGGGGAGGCAAGCCGTTCCCGAAAGATCATCATTGGAGCGACGGCAACCACATCCGTGACCGCTTCTAACTCCAAATTAAACAGGCACCCCGATATGGAGTGCCTGTTTTATTTTACTGCTTATCCGGAGCAGGATGAGCTGTTTTTGCATCTTTACTCTGCAGAGCGGCTTGCTGCTCAAACTCCTTGAAAGCATCGATGATCTGCGACCCTTTCCCATTCTCTGAAGCCTCTTTGTTGCGCTGAGTCACAAGATTGGTGACGTAAACTGTGAATATAGGGAACATCATCATACCCAACGCCGCAAGCAACACCGAGAGAACTTTCCCGACACCGGTGACCGCAATGATATTGCTACCGACCGTCGTCACGTCCATCGCTGCCCACCACACAGCGTCAGTATAAGCCTTTACGTCTGGATTAATCTTATATTCAAACAGATAGAATGTAAGACTCGCAAAATATACTGTCGAAACCAAAATAATAAGGTAAGTGACAAACAACCCGGCAGCCCTGTTATAAGTAAACCAGCTGACCACAATCGCCATCGCATAACCGCCTCGGATCAGAGGAATGTAGCGTAAGATATACTCTACCTCCTTAGGAAGCTCGATTCCGAAATGGAATATCAAAGCCTGATAAGGTATCGAAACCAATAGAAATATAAAATGCGTGCATAAATAATGCCATTTCCTTTTGGCCATGAAAAACTCGATAATGAAGTCGGCCAGGAACACCACGCAAATCCAGAATTGTTGTTTCTCGAACTTATGTCTCTCGTAAAAATCGATATTATCGAACGTATCGACAGAAATGGTATAAATCAGCCAGCCCGATAAAATCAGGATTGCGATATGGAGCACCATTACCAATCCTTTTGTAAAAGCGAATTTAAATATGCTCTTAATACTCATACTTCCATAGGTTTTAAGAAGACCGATTAAACTTATTTTTTAATAAAAACGTTTAATTTTTAACAAGTGTTCACTGCTTCATTAAAAATGATTTAACAGTATAAAGAGATATGACAAACACTGCTGCAAATCCGACACCGTCGCAAATCATCAAAGAATTTCCGCTCACATTTTTCCGCGGAATTGGTCAGGTAATGTTCCAGGATTCCATCTGGACAGGTATCTTTTTCACAATCGGCATTTTCTGGGGTGCCTACGCCTCGCACACCCCGGCTGTGGCATGGGGAATGCTCCTCGGAACATTCGTTTCAACCCTCGCCGGCTATCTGATGGGGCTTAAGGATTCCAACGGTTCGCAAGGCTTATGGGGATTCAACGGTTGCCTTGTAGGTTGCGCGCTCCCTACATTCTTAGGCAATACCATCTGGATGTGGCTCGCCATCATCTTCTGCTCTGCCATGACCACATGGGTTCGCAGCGGTCTCGACAACGTTTGGGGCAAATGGAATCTTTCAACATTTACCTTCCCGTTTGTGCTCTGCACATGGTTCTTCCTCCTCGCCGCCCGCGCCATGCACGGTATGCCACCCGTGGAGGAATCAGCACCGGCATTCCCGGTTGAAGGCTCAACAGCCCTAAGTCTCGGATTCGTAGACCTCGTGATCTACTGGCTCAAGGGAATCTCGCAGGTATTCCTTATCAATTCTTGGGTAACCGGCGCAATCTTCCTCGTGGGTCTCGCAGTGAGCAGCTGGCGTGCGGCTCTGTGGTGCGCCATCTCGTCAGCAGTTGCTTTACTGGTCATCATTCTCTGGCAAGGCCCGGGTGCCGACATCGCAGCCGGTCTCTACGGCTTCAGCGCAGTGCTGACAGGTATAGCTCTTGGTGCCACATTCTGCAACTATTCATGGAAAGCAGCCGTTTGGGCAGTGCTTGGCGTGATCGCCACAGTCTTCATTCAGGCCGCGATGAACATATTCTTCGCCCCTATCGGACTCGCCACCCTCACAGGCCCCTTCTGCATCGCCACATGGCTCTTCCTCCTTCCCGCCTATCCCTGGTTTATGCCGAAGTCTAATTAATAAGTAGGATCGCGGCATGCCGCGACCTCCTCAAACACCCAAAGGCAAAATTATGTTCCGAAAGAATTGAGGAACTCTGAAAACTGAAAACCAAAATCTGGAAACTATGTCACAGACACAAATTAACATGGCGACGATGAAAATGACCCCACGTCATTACTATATCGTCTTCGTATCTTCTCTCGGTCAGATGATCGGCACAGCCGTGGCAACCCTCGCCGGCATCATCATCCCGATGCTAAATATTATCCTTCACCCCGAGCTCTCAACCTTTATGCAGGGCCTGATCGGTGCTATCGATCTTATCGGCATCGCCATCGGTTCGGTGATATTCGGTCGACTCAGCGACAAATACGGCTATCTGCTATTTTTCCGTCTCTGTCCGCTGCTCATATTCGTATCATGCGTCATTGCCATTCTGTTTCCGACCGTAGCGGTGCTTACCGTCTGCCTCTTCTTCGTCGGACTCGGCATCGGAGGAGAATACAGCCTTGACTCCGACTATGTCTCGGAACTCATGCCCGTAAAATATCGCTCTCTGATGGTGGGCGTGGCAAAAGCTGCCTGCGCCCTCGGCAACATTATCGTTGCAGCCATCTGCTTCGGACTTCTCGAGCTCTGGAAAGATGCCTCCGCATGGCCCAAACTCCTATGGATCATCGCCATCATCGCCGGCGTTATGTTCCTGCTCCGCCTTAAATTCTACGAAAGCCCCAAATGGCTTCTCGACCACGGCCAGCAGGCAAAAGCAGAGATTGCCGTCAAGAAATTCCTTGGTCCGGATGTAATCATCGAACCTGAACAAGATGATGCTGCCAAAGCAGCGGCAACACCCTCTCAGAAGAGTTCGATGATCTCCTTCATCCGAACAAACTGGAAGAAAGTCATCCTCAGCGGCGTGCCCTGGGCGTGCGAAGGGCTTGGAGTCTACGGTATCGGTGTCTTCCTCCCCATCCTTGTGATGGCACTCGGCCTTGAACACTACACACCCGGCGAAAACCCCATCTTCCATGTGGCGGATTCAGTTAAGATCACACTTTGGATCAGCTGCATCATCCTTCCCGGCTTCATCCTCGGCCTTATCCTCATCAACAAGAAGAAAAGCCTCACCGCCATACAATCCGTTGGATTCTGGATGTGTGCAGCATCGCTCGTGGTTCTGCTCCTCTCCTATCACTACGGCTGGAACAAATGGATCTCCATCGGTTCCTTCATGGCCTTTGAACTCTTCCTCAACATGGGTCCGCACCTCATCACCTACGTCCTCCCGCCCCACATCTACCCCGTAGCGCAGCGCGGACAGGGAGTTGGACTCGCCGCCTCGATTGGAAAGATAGGAGCAGTATTAGGAGTATTTGTAATCCCCATCCTCCTCAAATCCGGCGGTGCCGTATTAGTGCTCATAGTCTCCGCCGCCGTCATGGCCGCCGGCGCCCTCATCACCAACATCTTCGGCCGCCAAGTCAACCAATAACCCATTTAAACAGGTATACACAATCAAAATTGTGCGATAGATAAATATATTCAAAGAGGAGGATGCAGTTTATAATTTCTGCACCCTCCTCTTAATTTTGAAAAGGTATTATTTATTCGCTTTCGGGAAACTTGTATAATCATTTAATTTAACAATTATATCATATCGCTTCTGATTTGATAAATTGTCGAAGTAAATATTCTTACTTCTCTTACCGGCTTCAATAAAAACCGGTTTGGATTGCTCTCCGCAATAGACAGTGCCTGAAATATTGAAGTCAACCGGTTGGCTCAACTGAATTGTTACTGCATAAGAGTTGTACTCTATCGGTTCCGTCCTGTCAGACCAAAAAGCGATAACATCATTCGTTATCTTTTTTGAACCTGCAAAACAGCATAAGCACGCCGATACAAAAAGAATGCTTAATAAACTCCTGCGCATAGCGAATTATAAATCAAAGTAATAATTGCCCGCAGTATATTTATAAGCTCCTTTGGGATCTCTTTCCTGACCATAATGCCTGTTTTCGCAGACATTATAATTCATGATACGCTTACCCTCTTGAATGTAAATCCTATTTGTAGTAGAACTATATTTCGCATCTTTAGGTACGCCTGCGCCATTGGCACCAACTATCAGATAAACCTTAATCGGGCGAGCATCTTCCGGAATATCATTTTCTCTCAAGGTTTGATTAAAAACAGCGGATTCACAATACTCATCCACATTAATTGAGGAAGTATTATTCCGAGCCATCAACGAGAAGGAGACGATTAATGCCACGGTAAGCACACCATAAATAACTTTCTTATTCATAATGATGATTAATTTATTTGTTAAAAACTACTTCGATTCGTCTGTTAAGTTTACGATTTTCAATAGATGAATTCTCTACAGCAGGTTTTGTTGCGCCATTACTGTCCACAGTAATTCGGCTTTCGGAAATTCCCTTATTTACCAGATAACCCTTGGCATTTTCGGCTCTCTGCATACCCTTTAAATCGTTAATCGTATCATTACCTAAATCGCAAGTATTGCCGAAAACAGTAATTTGATAATTAGGATGTAGTGACAGGATATTGAAGACTTCCTCAAGCTGTTCCAACATTGCGGCATCCATCTCAACAGCATTTAAAGCATAGCCGGAAATAACCACGGGGGCAGGCAAGACCTCAACCGGTGTAGGTTTCGGTTCCGGTTTTGGCTCGGGTTCAGACGAAACCTGAGGAACATCATATTTCCCCTCTTTGAATTTCTGCATATTTTCCTTTCTCTCTCTGGCAATCTCTGCCATAGCTTCCTCTTCCAACTGACGTCGGTTTTCCTCTATATAGGTATTTTTGTCTGTACCTGACGGGGCATACTTATCAGCAAGACGCTGCATCATGGAATCCCAGTCGGATGACGCGCCCTTCCCCTTATTAATTTCCTTAATAGTGTTTATGCGGTCATAGCTATCCATTCTTCCCGTGATTCTTCCGTTCTTATCATATTTAAGAGTCTCTGTGAAATATGGATCATACATTGATGATTTTGGATCCATATACATCTTATTCATCTCAAAGAATGCTTCATTGGCCTTTTCAATGTCCTTTTCTTTTGCTTTTGCATGGGCCGCTGACCCCAGACTAACAAAGGCATTTATTGCAGAAGAGTTATTGGGAGTACCATTCCAACCTTTATCCTCTATCACAGCATTATTGCTATTGTAATTAGTAGTAGCATTGTCTAAAATATCTGTTGCATTTGAAACATCCTTTTTTGCGGCTTGACCATAAACAGATGTTGCGACAGCACCCACAGCTAAGGCTTTACCTCCCACTCCGGATGATGTAAAGGCATCTAATCGGGCTCTATCTCTCTCAGATAAAATACCTCTTCCTCCCTTTGCTCTGGAGTCATCATCGTATTTTTTAACTGTTTTAGCTGTGTTGTCCACCCATTTTGCACCCTTTTCTAAAGCTTTACCTAAATCTTTTAAAAAGTTTGCTGATGCAGACACAGGAACGGCCGCCATAGCAATTCCTAATAATACATATTTAATTTTCATAATCATTTCCCTATTTTATAGTTCTTACACAAGTTGAATATTAACGCTTCTTTGCCTGGCTGCGATAAAGCTATCCCTTTTTCGCATATAACACCCTTGAAATGAATGGAATCGTTAAAAACAGTTTCTGCATTGAGCGACATTGTGTACCCGTCTTTCAGTTTCTTATCAAGCTTATAAGTTCCAGTAGCGATAAGTTGCGCGGGAGCAAGCAGCGTGTCGCCATCAACAGCCGCTCCATTGATTACAACTTGATCTTTGTCTAAGAAATGAAGGGATGTGACATTGTATCCGTTTTCTCCATTAATGGAAAAAGGAGTCACACTGAACCATACACTTGATGGGATTCGTGCCGTAGAGCAACTCCCCAATATTCCGGCGAGTACGACACCAATTAAAAATAATACTTTTTCATGATTAAATGTGAAATTAATTATTATGGAATTTGATTATTCATATTTATCGCTGTAGTGAGCACATACGGCATCATAAATATACCCTGAAGCCGATGAGGCATATTTTGCTATAGTGGGAAATCCTGCGCTGCTGACAGCTAAACTTATTGCCTGTTTCAATCCTGCTTTTGCCACGGTCTTAGTCCACCCCTTGCAGGCGATCTTATACATTTTCTGACCATTCTTATGATCAATGTTCTGTTGGGCGATTGTAATGCTGATACTGCATTGTTTGTTGTCATCTTCGATAACTGATGAAGCACCGTTTGAGACAAGAGTGATTCCCGGTGCCAATTGCACTCTCTGCTGGGCACTGACACCCCAACAACTCAATAGGAGAGCGCACAAAAGAAAAATAAATTTTACTCTTTTCATTTTACATACTGTATCACACGCAACCCATTGCAACACAACATATAAGAACAAAAAAAAGAGGCGTGGGCTGCTATGCCACGCCTTTAGAAGAAGGTGGTCGGAATACCTTTGAACGAAGTAGTGGATATCAGCTCCACGCTATAAAGCATGGAGACAGCTAAGCCAACTTCTTGCGTTCTTGAGTAAGTTTCCGACGCTTCTCTTCTACAAGATGATGGGCATAACGCCTCTTTATTAACAAACTTGAAAAATTGGTCTACACCAATTCAATCGCAAATTTAGAAAAAAATTTTAATAGACGAATGATATCTTCGAAAAAAATTGTAATTTAGATTCCAATTCAATCGATTGTGATATTATGAGTGAATTCTTGAAAGGGAGAGGTGACGTAAGAAAACTGTTGGTATATAAATTAGCTAACTATGTTTCAGTGCTTACTGAAATTTTCGTTTCTAAATTTGTATCCCGAGGTTCGCGCACTATCGATCAGATGCAGCAGGCCGCCCGGTCCTGTAAACAGAATATTGTCGAAGGGAGTGGAGCCGCAAAAACCTCAAAAGAAACAGAAATCAAACTGACGAATGTAGCCCGCGCTTCGCTCGATGAATTAGAGGAAGATTATCTTGATTATCTCACTTTTCATAAGCTCGAGGCGTGGGGCAAGGATCATCCTCGTATCCTGCGACTGAGGGAATATATCAAGACTCCCGGATTTGATTCTGAATACCAAACCATCGCCGACAAACTTAATGATGAAGAGTTCTGCAATATGGCAATTACCCTCATAAAGCAGACTCAATATCTTTTAGATCGTATGGTAGCTGCTCAGCAAAAGAGATTTCTTGAAGAGGGAGGAATTCGCGAGGCTATGTCGAGAGCCCGCAGAGAATATCGGAACAATCAGATGAATTGGAATAATCGGAATAATTCGAATCATTTAAATTCCTCCAATAGTTCTAATACCTCCAATAATTCCAATAGTTCCAATAATTCCAATCTAAGATGAGACGCCGAGAAGTTCGATTTATAGCTGTGTTACTGACAACTTTGCTCCTTGTGGGCATGGGAACAAAAGTTTACGGCACTGTTATCGCGGATTACATTACGCGTACGCCGCTGCCGAATGCTTCTATTCTGGATAAGGATGGCAAAGTTATCGGCGTGAGCAATAACCGCGGAAAGTTGCCGCGAATCAAATCCGGAAGCTATCCCCTCACTGTCACATATCTCGGATTCGAGGATGCGGTCGTGGATTATCCCGACATCGATACCGTTTTCATGCAGGAAGATGTATCGGAATTGCCGGAGGTCTTGATTGAAACAAAGAACCGCAAGCTGCTGCATATCTTGGCTTTCGTCAGGGAGTATTCCGTTCTGTCATCTTACACAGATTCGGTGTTTCTTTTCCGAGAGAAGATGGTGGATTTCATTCTGAATCCCGATAAGAAGTCGAGATATAAAGGATGGGCAAACCCTCGGACTCTGACGAGCAAATCATATTATCGGTTTACTAACGCTCAGGGTCTCGACAGCGTAAGCGATGAATGCAATCATCATTTCTCATGGTCCGACTGGATCGGGATTGCCCCGACCACTGCCTTACCTTCGGCGTTGGCACACGAGGAGTATGGCACAGATACCATCATGGGTAAATACTCCCCTGCGGAGATATGGACGAAGAGGAAAGATGATGTAAAGGTAGCGGTGAATGTCTTGGCCGATCAGTCGAAACGTGAGTGGGTGCCGAACCTAACCGGATTCTTCAATAAAGGTCTTGATTTCGAGCAGTTCCGCATCAATTACAGCTACGACAACGTCTTAGGCGACTCCATCTCACCTCTGAATCTGTCGGGTTATTCATTCGACATCGAATCGAACGGGCGTGGACATAATATGTTCAGATTCAACAAGCGCAACCACCCCTTCTTCGTCAATACATCAGCCCAGGTTTACATCCTTGATAAGGAGTATATCACATTCAAAGAGGCCAAGAAATGGGAAACGCGGAAATTCGACATCGACGAGATCGGCATCTTAGAACCGATGGATGCTCCTCAGTTGGAAGCTTCCACTCTACAGCTTATTGCCCGTGTAAACGAGATAAATAAGGATCAGGTAAAATTAGACACTGATCCTGACCAAAGATTTGTAAGTCACAATATCAGAGGACGCAATTTCAAGATCGGCAGAAGAGCGTTACTTGCCCTTAAGGGGGCAACAGGCATCTCCTACTTCAAATCGCGACACAACAGCAAGAAGCAATGGAGCGACTTTCGCCGTCAGCAAGTGCAACGCAACAAACAATATTACCTCGACAATCCTCCCGAGGAATAGAAATTATTTAGAGACGAAGAGGTTGCGGGAGGGAAGAAGGTTGGAATAACGTGTGCGGAGGGTTTCGACTAAACGCTCGAGCGAACGGGTGAAGCGGAAGCCGGTCCAGACTCCGGTGTTCATCGTGATTACCCAACATTCGCCATCGGGGAAGTGCATTATCAAGGCATGGGCCGATGAGAGCGTGCCGCTGCGGGTCCACACGCCGTGCTCGTCAGAATCGCTCCAGCCGAGACTGAGTTTCTCTTTCTCCTGATATGCGGTCATGCGCTCTACACTTTTTTTCGACAAGATATCCTGTAAATTTGGGTCGCCATCTATCGAAGCTACAAAACGGCACAGATCGGCAGCCGACGCGCACCATCCTCCCGCGCCGAGAAGATTATGAATGTTGGCACCGCCATAGCATCGGTCTACCATCTTCGACGCATCATTGATATCCTCCACCAATTCCGCGTCGGGCGAATAATACCTGACTTCGTCGGGATGGCGTTCGTCATAATAATTGGTGCCGGGTCGGAATCCGTAAACTCCTGCCGGGTTGAGGATATTTTTCTGAACATAATCCCAATAAGACTCCCCGGTGACTTTCTCAATCACCAGCGAAAGCAGCATATATCCGAAATTAGAATATTTCCGGCCATTTCCAGGCTCAAATCCGAGTCTTCGCTGAAGCACGATCCTCACTAATTCATCGTTCGACGGAGCGTGATCAAGTTTCTTTGCCTTCTTCAGCTCTGCCGTATTAAACATCGGATCGCCCGCGCCGAGAGTGAATCCTCCCTGATGACGCAACAGATTCTCGACCGTAATATTCTCCATCCTCCCGTCAGATATTGCCTCGTTGAAATCCTTCCGGTTGAGGATACCGCCGGGCCCCAAGACCTTGCTTTCGAGCGATAGCTTACCCTCCTCGGCAAGTTTCATGATAGCAGCCGCGGTGATAAGCTTCGAAGCCGAAGCGATACGCATTATATTGTTGACTTCCATCGGGATCTCCTTCTCGCGGTCGGCCCAACCCAATCCTTTGGCATAAAGAAGGGAGTCGTTGCGCGAAATGGCTATCGACAGACCTTTGATATCCCATTTGCTCATGAAATTCCGGATGTCGCGCTCCATACTATTCAACTCTGCGCAATCGGAATCTTTATTTTTCAGGCTATCGATCCAGCCCGTGGCGTAATTCTCCTCCTCTCCGATTTCACTTTCAAGCATCCGCTTGGGCATAAAAATAAATATGCCGGCAAAAAAGAGGATGCTGAAACCGATAATAAATATGGTGGTGTCTTTTATGTTTTTGCGTTTCACGATGATCGGTTTTTTGAGTCAATTAGATTTACAAATATCGTAAGATATTCGCATGTCGGCTAAGAGCGGACGTCGGCCGTCAGGCCGGTGCGCGGTGCCGAAGGCACTTAGCCCGACTGCAAATTTACTTAATTTTTTTGAAAATTTCGATTTCAATATGTGCCGATTATTTTGTAACTTTGCATTCCGTTATGAAGTACGGATTTGACAACGACAAATATCTCAGAATCCAGTCTGAGCATATTAAAGAGAGAATCGCCAAATTTGGCAATAAACTCTATCTCGAACTCGGCGGCAAACTTTTCGATGACCATCATGCCAGCCGCGTCCTCCCCGGTTTCCAACCTGACAGCAAACTGAGAATGCTGAGTAATCTCGCCGACAAAGCCGAGATTATCATCGTGATCAGCGCCCTTGACATCGAGAAGAACAAGGTGCGCGGCGACCTCGGCATCACTTACGACATGGATGTTATCCGTCTGCGCGATGAATTCATCAAGCGCGGATTTCTCGTTAGCTCGGTGGTAATCACTCACTATAACGGTCAGTCGAGTGCCGACGCTTTCCGAGAGAAGTTGGACCGCATGGGAATCACCTCTTATTGCCATTATACGATTGAAGGTTATCCTAACAATGTGGCTCTCATTGACTCAGATGAGGGTTTCGGCAAGAACGATTATGTGAAGACAACTCGTCCGCTCGTAATTGTTACAGCCCCGGGCCCCGGCAGCGGTAAGATGGCTGTATGTCTGAGCCAGCTTTACAACGAGAACAAACGCGGCGTTGAAGCCGGATATGCCAAGTTCGAGACCTTCCCGGTTTGGAATCTTCCTCTGAAACACCCTGTCAACATCGCGTATGAGGCAGCCACAGCCGACCTCAACGATGTCAACATGATCGATCCATTCCATCTTGAGGCTTACGGAAGCACCGCCATCAACTATAACCGCGACATCGAGATCTTTCCTGTGCTCAACGCACTGTTTGAAGGAATCTACGGCAACAACCCTTACAAATCGCCGACCGATATGGGGGTAAACATGGTCGGATTCTGCATCAACGATGATGAAGTCTGCTGCGACGCATCACGCAACGAAATAATCCGTCGCTATTTCACGGCCCTCAACCGTTTTGCCCAAGGCGAGACCAACGACAGCGAGGTCAACAAGATAGCTCTTCTCTTCAATCAGGCCAAGATCGATGTGTCATACCGCAGAGTTGTGACAGCAGCCCGTTCGCGAGCCGAACGCGACAACGCACCCAGCTCGGCAATCGAGCTTTCTGACGGCACTATCATAACTGCCCAGTCATCTAAGTTGCTCGGACCCAGCGCCGCACTCCTGCTCAACGCCATGAAGCACCTCGCCGGAATCGACCACTCCGTGAAACTCATCCCGCAAGAGATGATCGAACCTATACAGAAAATGAAGACCGACTGTCTGCACAGCATCAACCCGCGTCTGCATACTGACGAAGTGCTCGTTGCCCTCTCAGTGCTCTCCACCCGCGATGAAAACTGCCGCAAAGCACTCGAAGAGCTCAAGAAACTCAAAGGTTGCCAGGCTCACTCCACTGTTATGCTCGGCGAAGTGGACCATAAGATCTTCAAGAAGCTTGGTGTCGGCCTGACCACAGACCCCGCTAAGAAACGCAATTCGTAATAACGCTTACGACCAATATCTCTCAACCCTCAACCCTTAGCACTCAACCCTCAACCCTCAACTCTCAATTATTGACACTATGATCAAGACCATATATCTCGCAGGAGGCTGCTTCTGGGGCACAGCCCACCTCTTCTCGTTAGTTCCCGGAGTCTCCGAAACTGTAGCCGGATATGCCAACAGCATTGTGCCCGAACCTACATATAAGAAAGTATGCACAGGCAGAACAGAAGCCGCCGAGACCGTGAAAGTCGTATACGACGATGATACGGTTGGTCTTACTGATCTGATCAAGCTATATTTCCGCAGCATCGATCCTCTGACGCTCAACCGTCAGGGGAACGATATCGGAACTCAATACCGCACAGGCATCTATTACACCGATGATGCCGACCGCCCCGTAATCGAGGCTCAATTAGCCGGACTTCAAAGGCGATATAAAGAACCTCTTGCCATAGAATTCGGGCCGTTGGAAAATTTCTATCCCGCCGAGGAATACCATCAGGAATATCTATACAAGAATCCTGACGGTTATTGCCACGTCAATCCGGCTTTGTTTAAAGAGGCGAAGGAAATGAAAACGAAATCCACCCGCGAGATGGAGGCACTTCGCCAACGCCTCACGCCATTGCAGTGGGAAGTGACGCAGCACGGAGCCACCGAACGACCGTTTGTCAACGAATATGACCATGAATTCCACCCGGGAATATATGTTGATATCACAGACGGCACTCCCCTCTTCGTATCTTCCGATAAATTCGATTCCGGTTGCGGCTGGCCGGCATTTTCACGTCCAATCGACGATTCATTGCTCCAAGAGCTTCAGGACAACAGCTACGGAATGAACCGCATTGAGGTCAAAGCCTCAAAATCCGACTCACACCTCGGACACGTCTTCCCTGACGGACCTAAAGAAACCGGCGGACTGCGTTACTGCATCAACTCCGCCTCCCTCCGCTTCATCCCCCTCGCCGACATGGCAAAAGAGGGCTACGCCTCCTACATCCCCCTCGTCAAACATTAACATGGGAGTTAAGTCTGCGCAATTATTTGTTTATATAAGTGAATCCTATTATATTTGCAAATAAGATGCGGATGAATAACAGTGAAGTCTTAAAAGTAAAGGAAAATCTTCTGTCAAAACTGAAAGGAGAAAAGGCGTTCTGGTCTTACGATCAGGATTCAATCACTATATCCAATATACAAGATGATGAACTGATAGCTCAAACTATGCGCTATCTTGATTTGCCGGAAATCAAACAATTATTCGGAATCTTTTCATTCAGAAAAATTAAAAAAGCTTGGATATCCCGTTTGATACCTGAAGGTAAATACTTGGAAACCTTAAACCGCTTTTTTGCATGGTATTATTTTAAAGCAAAAAATCCTGATTCATATATAAAATCACTATATACCCGTCACCTTAACAGTCTCTGATCTATGAAAGGCCTTACTCCAACTACAGAACGACTATTGGAACCGATCTCAAAGTTAGAATGTATTGCTCCCTACACTCTTGTGGGAGGCACTGCATTATCAATTCAATTAGATACGCGTCTAAGTGAGGATTTGGATTTTATGTCGTGGCGAAGTTCAAAAAATGAGAAGCGAGAGGTAGATTGGGTTACAATTAAAAGGGAATTAGCGACTATCGGAGATATTGAGAAAGTGGATATTCTTGATTTTGACCATATCGAGTTTATCGTTTCAGGCGTGAAGGTTTCATTTTATGCGAATCCTAATTATTCGCCGTTAAAAGAACGCATTCTCATTATGAATAATCTTTATGCCGCCGATATGACCTCGATAGGGGGTATGAAGATGGAAGTAATGCTTCGCAGAAGTAAATTTAGAGATTATTACGATATTTACTCTTTGATTAAAGCGGGAGCGGATATTAATGAAATGATTGATATTGCACTCAAATATTCAGGTCATATCTTGAAATCTAAGAATCTATTGGCAATGCTTACAAAATCAGATAGATTTATTCCCGACACTAATTTTAATCAACTGTATCCAAAATATCAGATTGGTCCGAAAGAAATTGAGAATTTGATCATATCCAAACTTTCAAATGATTAAATCATATCACTCCTGATTGTTCACTCTTTTACAAAGCAATCTGAACACAGCAAAATAATACACCCGGCGACAAACATTATCTATGGTTTTGTCACCGAGTGTCTATTATTGCTGATTTCCGACTAAGAAAAGGTGTATAAAACTCTTAACTCCTAACTAAATTAGCGCCAGGGGAATTCGGCGGGGACGGGTTTTCCTTTGACTTCCATACGCACTTTCGAGCAGAAGTCACGCACGATGGCTTTCACAGGTCCGGGCTCCATACCGAGCACCTTGAATAGCAATCCTGCATTGTTCGGCAGGTGTGTGATTCCACATGCTATCTTGTTTTCGCGATCTATGTAGGCTTTGGTTACCTCATAAATCTTGTCGGCGTGTTCCTTGGGTGTCATTACGATCACGTTGGCGAATACATCGTAACCACCCATAACTCCCAACTGCCTTACAGGCACCACATTCGGGTCGATCACGAATTTCTCGCGGAAGAGCTGTTCGCCATCGGGTCGTTCGCCATGACTGCAAACAGAGAGGATGTCATACTCAAAGAGCTCACCATCCTTATAGTATTTGCGTCCACCCATATAGATTTCGGAATAGAACACGGTGGCAGATGGGTGTACATTCAGGCGGGTGTCACAGATGAAGCGTGTGTGACGGCAGGGATATACAGGTTCGGGCATAAATTCGAGATAAGCACCCTCCTCGAGCACAATGTTCTGAATCATGCCGGAGTAGTTATATTTCATCTCAGCCAACTTCGTCGCTGCACCCGTTGATATCCATGCGAAAGCGTTTTTGCGTACCGTGATGTCTTGCTGATAACGGTCTCCGTCTACGTTCGGACCTCCCGACGAAAGGATGTAGAGGCAGGGCATCTCCG
This sequence comes from Muribaculaceae bacterium, assembly GCA_029071345.1. GTDB lineage: Bacteria > Bacteroidota > Bacteroidia > Bacteroidales > Muribaculaceae > Lepagella. Next base: position 17,003 of record JAIEAO010000169.1, read on the forward strand.
GCATCTCTTTATCGAAATAAAGCTCCTGCTGGGCGATAAGGGGCACACGGCGGTCAAGATCGCGGAGAATGCTCTTACCATCCTTGTCGAGTTCAAAGCCGAGGCGCAGATAACCATGCTTGCCGGGCGCGCCGACATACATCTGCGGCGGTTCCTTAAGATATGGCTGCATCTCGCGCGCGGTCGAGAAATCCACCTCCGGCACGAGAGCAGTCTTTATTCTTTCATTTTTCAGCTCCATAATAGAGTCGATTTATTCAGCTTTGTCAAACAATGCCATCTTGAAAATGAGCTGCACGAGCTCTTCGATACCTTCGCCGGTCATGCAGTTGGTGAATACAAAAGGTTTGCCCGGGCGCATGAGTTTCGAATCATGATCCATCACCTCCAACGATGCGTGAACGTAGGGCGCGAGATCAGTCTTGTTGATCACGAGAATATCACTCTGGGAGATACCGGGGCCATCCTTACGGGGAATCTTGTCGCCTGCTGCCACGTCGATAACGTAGATGAAGAAATCCACAAGCGCAGGGCTGAATGTAAGGGTAAGGTTGTCGCCACCCGACTCGATAAGCACGATGTCGGTGTCGGGGAATTTCTCCTCCATCTCCTCAACGGCGGCAATGTTCATCGAGGGGTCCTCGCGCACTGCAGTGTGAGGGCACGCACCGGTCTCAACGCCGATAATCTTATCTTCATGAAGCACACCCTTGAGGGTCTTGCGCACATGTTTGGCATCCTCGGTGGTTACAATATCGTTGGTGATGATCAGCACTTTCTGACCAAGTTCGAGAAGACGGGGTGTAATAGCCTCGATAAGGGCTGTTTTTCCTGAGCCGACAGGTCCGCCGACTCCTATTCTGCATGTCTGTGACATAGTTTTTTATTTATAGGTTTTAGGCTTTAGGCATTAGGGGTTAATACCAAAACAAAATAATTATATTGATGTCTATTTATAGGATTTATATGTAGGGACGCTCCATGGAGCGTCCTTAAATTATAATATCCTTTTTCTTTATGTTAACAGACGCACCATGGTGCGTCCCTACAGGTTGCCGCAAGTAGAAAACTAATTCATAAACATTCGCATATTCCCTTTTTCGTGGAGCGAGGCAAGGATGTCAAGCTCGGGGAAGAATGCGTTCATATCTTTTAGTTCCATCTGTGAAGCCTCGCCGTAGAGTTCTTCAACTTTCTCCGAAAGGTCAAAGAGGATTTTCTGGGTGTCGTAATGCGAGACTTTAACACATCGAAGAGCGGCGGAGAGCACCATGTTCATCACGCCATACTGGTGAGCGCAGAACAAAGCTTTTTCATCCACTCCGGCTGCTGCGTAGGCGATACCCTGCGCCACGGGGAACGTGCCGGGCACTTTCTCATCTTTGATCTCCTTAAGCCAGCGGATCACGATCTCATCATCAAAAAGCTTCGCCGCGAGTTCGGCAAACTTCTTACCCATACGCTTGAGCATCAGTCGCGCCTCATCGTTCATTTTGAAGAGCATCAGCATATTGTCGGCCACGGCAATCTCATCGTAATCGCCACGCAGAAATGCACGATGCGCATGGATGGCTGCAACGCCGTCGCTGTAGGCCGCCTGCAAAGCCTGACTCCAAGTCAACTGCTTCAACGTTTCGGCGTTCGTCACCATATTCTCAAACGATGCTGTTTCCAGACCGTTGGAGAAGGAGAATGTGCCGACAGGGAAAGTGGAGTCGGTGAACTGCAGCAGACGGGAAAGCGCGATCATGTGTGAATCAGTGAGTGTGCTCATGAGCGATGCCGTTTTCATCAAAATGGATATGGGTATGACCGTGATGGTGAGGCTCGCTGTGAGCATGGCTTTCATGGCTTGCTCCTCCGAAAAGACGACGGATCTCATGAGGTGCAAGATATGGGATAATATCCAATCCTGTCTGAAAATCAAACGTAATTCCCTCGAGATGGTGCGTTTCCATAACGCTCATCATCACTTTCTTGTCTACGGTCAACGGCACATAAACCTTCGTTCCTTTAACCACAGCCGGCCAGTGCTGATTGCCGATAGCATGACCCAACTCCACCGACCGGCGGATGATTGTCTCATGGTCTTTCTGCGCGAGAGCGTCAAGGTCAATTACCAATACAGGGTTAAGCTCGATCTTGAGCACCACAGCCTTATTTGTTTCCGGGTCGAAGTCTATCACGTCTCCGTCTACAATCTGCGTATGACGCTTCAGAGCCACGGGATATTCCACCCCGCTCACACCTTTCCCTAAGAAACGGCTTTTCTGAGCAGTCCATTGATCGAGAGGTATGTAGTCTATCTCTACATTAGCGAGTTTTTCTTTCCACTCGGGATTAGTGTTCATATTCCCGAGCACTTCAGTATATACTTTCATATTTCAGATTAGATACATTTTATTTCTACATAGTATTATAACATTGTAAAGATAATTATAAAATTCCAGATTCGAGCTATCTGTATTCAAAATTATTACCTCACAAAATCTTTTTTTCAAAAATATCACTATCCGTTACCCGTTTTGCTCCCTTAGGATTTTTTTGTAATTTTGCGCAAACAACAGATAATAAAATTATGGGATTTTATACAAGCGAGATTATGACCGGCGCGCCTCAGGAATTCAAATCTGAAACGCAAGAAATGATCTATCGGAAACTGGAGCACGCAGATATTCCTTACACCAGAATTGAAAGCGATCCGGGAATTTCAATGGACGACTGCCTGAATATCGACAAAGCATTCGGCATTGATACGGTAAAAACAATTCTCCTTACCAACAGGCAGAAAAATAAATTCTGGCTATATGTTACCCATGCCCGGAAAGCATTCATAACAAAAGAATTCGGAGCATCGCTGCAGATACCGCGTGTATCATTTGCCGACGAAGACCTGATGAAAGCGATTCTCGGCACCCCTCACGGCGCGGCCACACCTTTCGGGCTGTTAAGAGAAGAGGCAAAAGATATAATCTTTGTCATGGACCGCGACGTAGCCGAACGAGACAAAATCGTCATCACCGACGGCGATCCGTGTGGATTTATCGCCATCGCCAACAAAGACCTTTTTAATCTTGTCGGACGTCAACCCATTCTGATCGAAAACCCGGCGGAAATTATCGCCGCCCAGGAGTGTTAACGGCAAACTCCCCGCTCTACGCGCCCGATTTGCATCTTTACGCTCGAGATCCGGTATTCTAAATATCCATTATCTTTTATCCACCGTAAAATAGAGTAGGAGATAAACACTTATAATCAGGCGTTTATCTTCTACTCTATTAAGTGTTTTATATTCTGTTTAGCTGAACCAGTAGAGCTGAGCGAGCGAGAGCTCTTTTGCAGGAGGCACGGTTGCAAGGTGACCGTCTACTGTCACGTTGAACGTCTCGGGGTCTACCTCGATAAACGGTGTAGCCGTATTGAGCACCATATCTTTCTTCGAGAGCTGACGAACACCGTGCACCGGATATACAAGGCTCTGTAAACCGAATTTCTCTTTCACATTGTTTTCGTAAGAAGCCTGACTTACGAACGAGAAGCGTGTGCGTGTCATTGCCTCTCCGAATGCCCCATACATCGGACGCATGATCTTAGGCTGCGGAGTTGTCAACGATGCGTTGGGGTCTCCCATGTTTGCCCAGTTGATAAGACCACCCTTGATTACGAGCTGAGGCTTGGTGCCGAAGAAAGCGGGTTCCCAGAGCACGAGGTCCGCCATCTTTCCCTTCTCGATTGATCCGAGCACATCACTGATACCGTAGCAGATAGCGGGGTTGAGAGTAATCTTGGCGAGATAGCGGAGCACACGGAAGTTATCGTTGCTATCGCTATCCTCGGGAAGTTTACCGCGTACCTGCTTCATATATGATGCCATCTGGAAAGTACGCATGAACGACTCGCCTACGCGACCCATTGCCTGAGAGTCGGAAGATACCATCGAAATGATACCCAGATCATGGAATACATTCTCTGCAGCCTGAGTCTCGGGGCGGACACGGCTCTCTGCAAATGCAACGTCAGAGGGGATATTCGGATTGAGGTTATGGCAAACCATAATCATATCGAAGAGCTCAGCCTGCGAGTTGATACCGAAGGGAAGAGTCGGGTTGGTAGAAGATGGAAGCACGTTCATCATTGAAGCCACCTTCAGAAGGTCAGGAGCGTGTCCACCACCGGCACCCTCTGTGTGGTAAGTATGGATTGTGCGACCGTCGATTGCTGCAAGCGTATCCTCCACATAACCTGATTCGTTAAGCGTATCGGTGTGGATACATACCTGAACATCGTAATTATCGGCAACTTCAAGACAGCTGCGGATTGCACCCGGGGTTGCACCCCAGTCCTCATGAATCTTGAATCCACAAGCGCCGTTTGCCAACTGATCGCGGAGAATTTCGTGAGTAGAACAGTTACCCTTTCCGAGGAAACCGAGATTTACCGGAAGCCCATCGGCAGCCTGAAGCATCTTCTCAAGGTTCCAAGGTCCGGAAGTGATTGTGGTTCCGTTTGTACCATCAGTAGGTCCGACACCACCTCCGATCAATGTTGTGATACCATTGGAAAGAGCATCGTAAGCCTGCTGCGGAGAACACATGTGAACGTGACCGTCGATACCGGCAGCCGTGAGGATCATGTGCTCACCTGAGATTGCATCTGTAGAAGGACCTGTAGCGAGACCTGGGGTAACACCCTGCATCACGTTGGGATTACCGGCCTTACCGACACCCGCAATCTTGCCGTCCTTAATACCTACGTCGGCCTTAACAACGCCTAAAACGGGGTCAAGGATAGTGACATTGGTGATCACGAGGTCAAGGCTGCCATCTTTTGAAGTAACTTCATTGGCGAGACCCATACCGTCGCGCAGTGTCTTACCACCGCCGTAAACCACCTCATCGCCATATACACGGAGGTCTTTCTCAATCTCTACATAAAGGTCGGTGTTGCCGAGACGGATCTTATCGCCCACGGTCGGACCGAACAGCATATTGTTTTCTTGTCTTGATATAGTAGCCATGCCTGTACGTTATTTCTCGGTTTGTGTATACTCAGCCTCCGCCTCATCTTCCGATACGGTCTTGAAGCCATATTCTTTCACGCGGCGCACTGCCTCTGTGTGCTTGGGATAGAAGGTCGGTTTGTCCTCAAGACCCGTGTATCCGTTCACGAGGTCATTGAAGCCGATCACGCGGCGTTTGCCGGCGTAGTCCACAACCTCAACTACTTTCTCCTCACCCGGTTCGAAACGGATAGCCGTTGTAGCGGGGATGTTGAGATGACGGCCGTAAGCAAGCGAACGGTCGAACTCAAGATAGCGGTTCACCTCAAAGAAATGGAAGTGAGAACCAACCTGGATAGGGCGGTCGCCGGTGTTGTGCACTGTGATCTTGGCAGTGCGACGGTTAGCATTATATTCGATATCACCGTCGGCAAGGATAACTCCGCCTACGGGAACATAATCTTTAGGTGTGAATCCCGGAGTGTTGGGATATGCGATCGGCGGCTGGCCGGCGAATACACCGTCGGGCTGAGCGTATGTCTCCTGCGGTGCGGTCTGATTTTGATTCTGAGCCATAATATTGCGCATTTTATATAGTCGATCGGCTAATTATTAATATTAACCAATAACCATTAATTATTAACTATTAACCATTAACTATTTAATGGGATGATGGATGCTGACAAGACGCGAACCGTCGGTGAACACAGCCTCTACCTGAAGCAGAGTGATCATGTCGGCAACGCCTTCCATTACCTGATCTTTTGTCAGGACTGTGGTGGCATCGTGCATCACTTCTTCCACTGTTTTCCCTTCACGGGCGCCCTCAAGCGCACAACTCGTAATGTAAGCCACCGCTTCGGGATAGTTCAGTTTCAACCCCTTTTTCAGACGGCGCTCTGCAATCATACCTACCATTAACAAGGTAAGTTTATCCTGCTCTTTCGGTGTAAAATGCATATCGGATTAATTTAATGTTAAGAGTTTTTCAGTTCTGTTCCCCGATCCTTTCCTCTTTATGTACTATTCTTCTAACTATTAAACAATACAGCTATAATATAGTTTTATAATATCGCCGCATACTCCTTAATTCATATTGATTATAAATTACAACACACCAAACATCTTCGCTTTAATAGATGTTAAATAGGTATGAAAGACTTGATTAAAAACATATTTAAGGTAGCCGTCACACTTGGCATCTCTGCCGGGCTCGTGGTGTGGATGTTCAAAAAAGTGGACTTCCACAGCGTCATGAGAATCTTGACCGATGGCGACGTTCGCTATGGCTGGCTGATCGCCGTCATTCCTGTCGTGGTGCTCTCGCACGTAATTCGCGGATACCGCTGGGGAATCCAGCTGCGTGCCGTGGGATTAGGTCATATCCCCGGGCTGACGCTTGCGTGCTCAATCTTCGGAGCCTATGCCCTTAACCTTGTCATCCCCTATTCGGGCGAAGCATGGAGAATCGTCTGGATGGCCAAACGCTGTAATGCACCGGTTTCTACCGTGCTCGGCACAGATATCGGCGACCGCGGCTCGGATGCCGTGGTCGTGCTCCTGCTGTTGATACTCGCCGGCATCGTGGGCCATCCTTTCATCATGTCTTTCCTGCATCATTATTCTGTTGGAAACGAGATCCTCGATATAATCGACAGACCTCTGCTATGGACCTGCGTTTTGGCCGGATTTGCAATAGCTGTCGCTCTGCTCTACAAATTCAGAAACACAAAATATATTGCCCCTTTTATTAAAGGAGTGTTGCGCACATGGGCCGGCTTCAAGGTACTATTCACCATGAACGGACGCGGAATGTATCTTGTTCTCACTCTCGGCATCTGGCTATGCTATTATCTTGAAACCTATCTTACGCTCTTCGCCTTTCCCTTCACAAGAACTTTGATCATGGAGCACGGCATGGCTTTCGGACTCTTGCCTGCCCTGATATCATTCGTATTCAGTTCGATGAGCATGGCCATCCCGAGCAGCGGCGGTCTCGGCCCGTGGAATCTCGCCGTAATGTTCGCTCTCTCACTCTTCGGCATCTCTGACACGGAGGGCACAGCCTTCTCAATGCTCCTCTGGACCACCACCTCCCTCACCCTCGTAATCCTCGGACTCTTCACCGTCGTTTACATCCTTGTCTCCCGCAAACACCACCCCAAAACTGCTTAAATTTCATATAAATAATTTTTTGACCGAACTGAAAAAAATTTTTTTGTTGGAATAGGGGGATTTTGTAAATTGCGGATCATAGCTATATAAAGTAATAAGTGATAAGGAGGGTCGCGGCATGCCGCGACCGCGTCTAAGCACCCGGAGACAAACAAAGGTGCGAAGAAGTGACCGAAAACTTATTGCTGAAAACCGAAAACCAATACATTATGAAAAGATTTATTCCTGTAATATTTGCAATTTTTGTCGTGGCTAACGTGTGCATTGCGCGCGATCCTCGTCGGGGTTATCGTGGCTTCTTAGAGGTGGATAATACTATCGGTCGCACTGATGTTATTAAATCTGAACCTACCGGCAATACAACCGTTCGTGATGCAGATTGGTTAATTGGTTTGGCAACTACACACGGATATCAAATCAACAGCCATTGTTTTACCGGTCTCGGCTTTATGCTTTCATTATCCGGAATACCAACATTAATGCTCCCTGTCTATGCCGACTTCCGTTATGATGTAAGATTCGGAAAATTCACTCCGTATGTTGATGCCAAGTTAGGATATGAACTTACTCATTCCGGCCTCTATTTTTCTCCAACAATTGGTTATAGATTCAATTGCGGCGGTAAAGTGAATTTCAACCTCGGGTTGGGTTTGACCGTATGGGGAAGAGATGAGAATGACAGAAAAAGCTCGGAGGTAGTCACAAAATATGCAGATGCCTTAGTCTCACTCCGAATCGGAATTGATTTTTGATGCACTAATAACGAATAGACAACCTAAAAACTAAAATATTTAAATATATGAAGAAATTGTTTTTTGCGATTTTAGTAGTCTTGTTGTGTTCACCTATGGGCTATGCGCGCGAACCCAAACGCGGATACCGCGGATTTTTTGATATCGATGCCTGTGTCGGTGCATTTGAATATGACGAGGACTGGCACCATGCCATCTGGGCAGCCGGATTGTCAACTTCGCATGGCTACCAGATTAATAGTAACTGGTTTGTAGGTGTCGGAGTAATGTTTGAACCCTATCTCAACTTCGGAGGCGGAATAGTACCTTTCTTTGCCGAAGGAAGATTCGATAAAACCTGGGGGAAGTTCACCCCTTTTGCCGATGTCCGCTTGGGTTACGCCATAAATGATGGCGCGGGAGACGGAGTTTATTTTTCACCCACTGTCGGTTACCGATTCAATTTCGGTCATAAAGTGAATATCAATATCGGTCTGGGTCTGAACTTTCGGTCAATGACACAGCGATATGAAGCTTACTGGCGCGATCCGGCAACGAATATCTCGTATAACTATAAAGAATCATACACCTCGACGCGGTCAATGTTTAATTTCCGAGTCGGATTTGATTTTTAGCATTTCGGAACTATTCTTATCACTTATCTCTTAATTCTGAAAACTGAAAACCGATAACTGAGAACTACAAAATAATGACCGGTCAGCACTTAGCTTTCCGGTCATTCGTTTTTAGGGTAACGATTATTTATAATCCCATTACTTTAATCTTTCTTATTCACTCTGCGC
>JAIEAO010000017.1 GCA_029071345.1 Muribaculaceae bacterium
AAATGGAGAATATCACCCGAAATGTCCATTAGTGATTTTTAGAGACATTTTCATCACTCAAAATGTCCATTAGGTCCGTTTTTTTATATTTCAACCGAAAATTTTGAGTGAATCCGTTTCCAGCAAAGCCGCTTGCGGCGTTATTAAGCAGCCACGGAGTGTCTGCCTTACAGCGGTCGCGACATGCCACGACACTGCAATCGGATTTCAAAGCCACAGACTAACGCCATATCGCCAACTCCGGAGGTACAAACAATTATGGGGGGGTATATACGAAAAAAGCAGAGGGGAATCCTCTGCTTTTTGTTGCCTTGGAAAGACTCGAACTCTCACAAACGGAACCAGAATCCGGTGTGCTACCATTACACCACAAGGCAATTTTTAATTTGTCATTTCTTTTGGTGAACCTTTGTTCCCTTTTTGACGATGCAAAATTAGTCATTATTTTTGAACCCACCAAATTTTTCGGCAAAAATTTTCAAAAAAAAATTTCAAGAAAAATCCGTTGGTTATGCAACATCTCGGTAATTTCCCTATAAATCAATTTGTTACGGTCATAAATAAAATTCCTCCGAAAATCAAATTTTTTCGGAGGAACTTGTAAATTATTTTTAATATCGAAATTATTCGGTGATGATGCGGCGTGCGCCGATGTAACGGCCGAGGTAGTATCCTTCAAAATCGCTTATCTTGACACCCTTGATGCTGGCGTGAATAAACTTGAAGTTACCTGTTTCATTGTCAGCACTTACCACGATACCCACATGACCTACATTTTTACCGCTGCTTCGGCTGGTGAAAAATACGAGGTCGCCTGTGCGGAGGTCGTTGCGTTTTACGTCTACACCCTGAGTGTACTGAGCGCGTGATGAAGGGCTGAGTGAGTAACCGAACTGACGGTAAATATAGCTTGTGAAGCCTGAGCAGTCGAAAGCGGAAGGACCTTTGGCGCCGTGACGATAAGGACGTCCGATATATTTGTTGGCCTCTCCCATCATATCCTTAATCATCGAAAGCGACTCTGCACTGAGTGCATTCTTTTTCTCTTCATGTGATACAAGCTCATTTTTCATCATGTTTGCGATGACACTTTTGTCCATACCCACTTTGGCATTGGCAAGCTGTTCGCTATGTATTTTCTGATGGGCTTTACGAGCTTTTGAGGTGTTTTGTGCTGATCCGATAAACGCACATGTAAGAACTGAAAGAGATATGAGTATAATTCGTAATTTCATGATCGAAAAGGTTCTGAAATGTGGAAAAATTTCCATATTTTATTGTTGTTGATGCAAAGTTAATAAATGTTGAGGAAAATTCCAAATCATAATATGCTGTATTTCAAAAATTAAACAATATTAATATTTAGCACAGGTTTAAGATTTGTGTGCAAAAATCGGTTTTTATTCGCAGTTTCACGCAACTTCATAGGGGAATTTATTGTTTATAATACAAGAATAGGTTAAAATTCGTTTCTTATATAAGGAAACATATCATTTTCGAACTAAATAGTTAAACTAATACTTTAAAATCAATAACATAATGACTTTAAAAACAGCTTTATTGAGTACCGGCGCATTTTTGTGCGTTTTATCCGGAACTGCCAAAGACCGCATGACGGTTGATCCCAATGCTACAAACACCGAGACAATACTTCACGCCTGGAGCTGGAACTTTCCGGAGATCGGCAAAAATATGAAGGCGATCGCAGATGCCGGGTTTACGATGGTGCAGACCTCCCCTGTTCAGCATTGTTATGAACCGGAAGGTAGCGGAAAAAAGATTTTCGACGATGATGTTACTGAGGGAAACTGGTATTATTATTATCAGCCCACTGACTGGAAAGTCGGCAACAACATCGTTGGTACGCGTGAGCAGATGAAAGCGATGATGGACTCCGCCGCTAAATATAATATTAAGGTAATTGTAGATGTTCTTCCAAACCATACTGCCTTTGACGTTGACGCAGTAAGTGATGACTTCTATAATGCTGTAGGCGGTCGCGACAAGATGTTCCACTCCGGCGGTCTTAATCCTATCAATAACTATGGTGATCGCGAACAATGCACGCTTTGGGCAATGGGTGGACTTCCCGATGTTAATACCGAGAATAAAGATTTTCAGAAATACTATCTTGAGTTTGTAAATGATCTTCTTGGAATGGGTGTTAAGGGTTTCCGTTATGACACCGCCAAACATATCGGAGTTCATTCAGATCCTGTCGACACTGAAGCCGGAGTTAAGGAAAACGACTTCTGGGATGTTGTCACAGGCCGCAAGAGTGTTAAAGGGGTAAAATTGGCCATGCCCTACGATTCATTGTTTGTTTATGGAGAAGTTCTTCAGGATAAAGGTGTGCCCGAAGATGAGTATGCTGACTATATGGGTCAGACGGCATCGGGCTATGGCCATGTATTACGTGAAATGCTTGAGAAGAGAAATGCGCAAGGTCTCGATGTAAAAGGATTTCATCATCAGGCATCACCTGAATATCTCACGACCTGGGTCGAAAGCCACGATACATACGCTAATGCTCATGAGTCGGCACATCTCACCGACGAACAGATTCGTCAGGGATGGGTATATCTGACTGCTCGTCAGTATGGCACTCCCCTCTTCTTCAGTCGTCCTGCCGGGTCTACACGTAAGAATTATTGGGGCAACAATGTATTAGGCGCAAGAGGTAACGATGAATTCATGCACCCCGAAGTTGCAGCTGTCAATAAGTTTCGCATGGCGATGAACGGTCAGAAAGAGACTGTGGAAATAGGTGACAACGGTCAGGTGCTTCTCGTGAACCGAGGTAAGAAAGGAGCTGCTTTGGTCAACATCAGTCAGTCAGCCAATAAGGTAAATCTCCCCACTACCTTACCTGATGGCACATATAAAGATGCCGTATATGGCAAAGAGTTTAAGGTTAAAAAAGGTATACTTACCGGAATAGTAGCCCCCGAGCGATCCTATATCCTTCTCGCGAAAAATGTAAAGCTTAAATGATTGTTAAATAGAAGTTAAAGGGTTCGGAAGAAGAGTCATTATGTTCATTATTCGGAACCCTTTTATTATCTTATGTGTTATATAAATG
>JAIEAO010000170.1 GCA_029071345.1 Muribaculaceae bacterium
CAGCAGGCTTATGACGACGCACTCGACAAGTGGGAGACAATGTCGCCTATCACCGGTATTTTCAAGAGCTTCACCGACGCTCCCGGCGGATTCAAGGAGGAGCTTCAGGAAATCGGAGTAAGCTTCGGAGCGGAGTATGCGTATAATCAGCAGTTCTTCGTTCGTGCGGGTTACAACTACGAGCACCCCAACAAGGGTGGCAGAAGCTACTTCGCATTCGGTGCCGGTTTCTCTCTCAACGTTGTTCAGCTCGACGCGTCATATATGCTTGCCACAGCGCAGAGCAGCCCTCTCGACCAAACCTTGCGATTCACACTCACATTCGACATGGACGGTCTCCGCGACCTCCTCGGCAAGCGCAGAAAATAATAATTTTAAGGCTTTAGGTTTTAGGCATTAGGCTTTAGATAATAGTTTTCAGTAAAAAGTCTTCAGTTTTCAGAATATACTTTATACTTCATACTTTATCCTTGCAAAACTTATAATTCCTAACTCCTAACTCCTAACTCCTAACTAAAAAAGCTATGCTCGACTTCATATATTGGAATGCAGACCCAATCCTCTTCTCCCTCGGACCGATCTCCGTAAGATGGTACGGATTGATGTTTGCCATCGGATTCACTCTCGGATATTGGATAGTAGCCAAAATGTTCAAACACGAAGGCGCGCCCGAGAGCTGGCTCGGAACATTATTGATATACGTAGTCGTAGCGACGATAGTCGGCGCACGTCTCGGTCACGTGTTCTTCTATGAATGGGGATATTACTCCCAGCATCCCGCCGAGATTCTCAAGATATGGGAAGGAGGGTTGGCAAGCCACGGCGGCACGATAGCCATCATAATCTCACTGTTCCTCTTCTCATGGTTTGTAAGCCACAAACCGGCTTCCTGGGTATTCGATAAGATTGTGATTCCGATTGCGCTTGTAGGCGGTCTTATACGCCTCGGCAACCTGATGAACAGTGAAATCTATGGCGGTGTCACCGATCTTCCCTGGGGATTTGTCTTCGTGCGCAACCATGAGACAATGCCCGCGCATCCCACGCAGATTTATGAGGCTTTATGCTATTTCGCACTCTTCGGCCTGCTGATGTGGATGTATTGGAAAAAGAACGCCGAGGAGCGCCCGTGGCTGATCACCGGCATCTTCTTTATCGGTATTTTCCTCCCCCGCTTCCTTATCGAGTATGTTAAGAATGTGCAGGTGCAGTCGGAATATGAGATGATCGCCAAATACGGCATGAATATGGGTCAGATGCTCAGCATTCCGTTTATCCTTATCGGTGTAGGATTAGTGATCTGGGCAATGACGCGTCCGCGCGTGCCCTTCTCATTCCCCAATAAATTCGCCGAAGACCTCCACAAAAGCCGCACCACAAAAAGATAGTTGAGAGTTGAGAATTGAGAGACCTTCTCACTTATTACCTATTACTTATTACCTATTACTTATTACTTATTACTTAAAGTAACATTGGAGCTATACGATTGAGGGAGCTGATGAAGATGTCAGCTTCCTCTTTTGTATTATAAACGGCGAACGAAGCACGGACTGTGCCGGGAATACCAAGACGTTCCATCAAGGGCTGGGCGCAATGATGACCGGTGCGCACAGCCACACCGAGTTTATCGAGCAGAAAACCCACGTCGTAATTATGTGCCTCCCCTACGTTGAACGACAGTACCGCACTCTTATGCGGGGCGGTGCCGTAAATCTTCACGCCCGGAATTTCCATAAGTTTTGCGGTGGTGTATTGCAGCAACTCCTCCTCATGCCGGCGTATATTGTCAAGCCCTGTCTCCTCGATGAAATCCAAAGCCTTTGAGAAGGCGGCAATGTCAACAAAATCAGGCGTGCCGGCCTCAAACTTGAAAGGAAGATCGGCGAACGTAGTGCCGGAGAAACTTACATGTTTGATCATCTCGCCCCCACCCTGATAGGGAGGCATAGATTCCAGAATCTCCTTCTTGCCGTAAAGCACTCCTACACCGGTCGGGCCATACATCTTATGCGATGAAAAGACATAGAAGTCGCAGTCAAGGTCTTGCACGTCGATGCTGAGGTGTGGAGAAGCCTGCGCACCGTCGATCATAGCCGTCACGCCGTGCTCATGTGCGATCTGCACCATCTCCTTAACGGGATTCACCGTACCTAAGACGTTGCTGACATGAGTGAACGTAGCAAGCACCGTGCGGTCGTTGAAAAGGCTCTTGTATTGCTCGATATCAAGCTCTCCGCGCTCGTTGATATCCACTACGCGTATCTTGACATCCTTATGACGTTGGATGAGCTGCCAGGGCACGATGTTGGCGTGATGCTCCATCACTGTCAATATGATTTCGTCGCCGTCGCGGAAACGGTCGCCGAAAGAGGAGGCTACAAGATTGATAGCCTCAGTTGTGCCCCGCGTGAAGATTATCTCCTCCTCGCTTTCAGCATGGATATAGTCGCGCACACGCCGGCGCGTATGCTCCTGCATATCGGTAGCCTCCTGCGATACGGTGTGGACTCCGCGGTGAACGTTCGCCTTATGATGGTCGTACATATCCACGATGCTCCGCACCACGCTCTCCGGAGTCTGGGATGTAGCCGTATTGTCGAGATATACCAATCTTTTTTCGCCCACACTCCGCTCCAATATCGGGAATTGCTTCCGTATCTGCTCTATATCCATAATTTCCTTAGGCTTTAGGTTTTAGGCATTAGGCTTTAGATAAGTGTCAAAATGTCATCAACCATTAACTATTCATTATTTTCCGCAGGCCGAACATCCGGCACACGCCGACTTCTCGCCCGCAAATCGACGCTCCACCATCAGATGAAGTCTGTCGCGCAAGGTCGGGATCGCGATTCTATCAATAATGTCTGACATGAACGCCTGTTTAAGCAGCAGTTTTGCCGTCGCCTCGCTCAGACCGCGGGTGCGCATATAGAAAAGTTGCAGTTCGTCGGGTTTGCCGATCGCGCAACCGTGAGAACATTTCACGTCATCGTTATAGATCTCCAACTCCGGACGACTCAGCATCTGAGCATCGTCGCTTCCCACAAGGTTACGGTTAGACTGATAAGCCTCAGTCTTGACAGCCCCGGGAGCTACATAGATTCTGCCGGTGAAAGCACCCTTAGCCTCATCATCGAGCGAGAATTTGAACAGCTCATTCGATACACAATTCGGTTTCGCATGGTTGATATGGCTGTATGTCGAGATCTTGCGTGTCTCATCCTCAATACCCATGCCGTAAAGATGAAGCTCGGCATGCTCACCGTTGAAGCGGGTATAATACTCGTTGCGCGTTGTGCCGTTGAAAAGCGTAAGACCATCTATCGAGACATTGCTACCCTCATCCTGTGATAGATAAAGTGCCGAAAGGCGTGAGGTCTTGGCGGTCGATTCCTCAAGGTTATAGTAATTGAATTTCGCACCTCTCTCAGCGAAAATCTCCACCGTCTCCAAAGCTAAGAAATCCACATCGGGATTCTGCGAATGGTCGCACACAAGCAGCGTGGCCTCCGCATCCTCCTCAATGATTACAAGGATTCGGCGGACTGCCATCAGGGGCACTCCGTTTTCAAGGATATTCACCAACTGCAACGGTTTTTCGAGCTTTATACCCTTCTTAACGCGCAGATATAGTCCATCCTGCACCAAAAGTGAGTCAAGAGCCACTATCGGGTTGCGCATCTCGGCCAACCGTCCATAATATTTCGCTATCTCTTTGGGATAATCGAGGGCAAACACGCGAAGGCTACCGACCTCTACCCCTTCGGGAAGATTTTCCATCGCACGCGGTGACGCAGCGAAAGTATCGTTGATGAGCATGAAGGGCGTATCAGTAAGCAACGGCACATCGCAACGGAACGTAGCCTGAGGATTGACATCCAATGCAATCTTGGCGATATTAATACCGTAGTCGGGGGCAAGCATCGCCTCCAAATCGCAGTTTTCGTAATTGTCGCTGCCCGCTGCCGGGAGACTCATACCCTCCAACGCCGCACGGGCCTCGGCACGCAGATCGTTCAGCGGACCGGCACCGTTGGCATTGATGAGTTTCGAGTGCTCATCATAAAGCGACATATATTGATTCAACGCACTCATTTCTCCTCAGCCTCCTTTTTGTCAACCTCTTCCTTAATCCAGTCGAAACCTCGTTCTTCGATTTCGAGTGCTAACTCGGGGCCACCTGATTTCACGATACGTCCTTTGTAAAGGATATGTATGAACTGCGGCTGCAGATAATCGAGAAGACGCTGATAGTGAGTGATAACGATGGTTGCGTTGTTCTCTGTCTTCAATTTGTTCACGCCGTCAGCCACGATGCGGAGCGCGTCAACGTCGAGACCGGAATCAGTCTCGTCGAGAATTGACAGACGCGGCTCGAGCACAGCCATCTGGAAAATCTCGTTGCGCTTCTTCTCACCCCCCGAGAAACCTTCGTTGACCGAACGGGATGCCAGCTTATTGTCAAGCTCAACGACAGCACGTTTTTCGCGCATCATCTTAAGGAAGTCGGTGGCGCTCATCGGCGGTTCGTGATGATATTCGCGCTTGGCGTTAACGGCCGCGCGCATGAAATTCACCATCGACACACCGGGAATCTCCACCGGATACTGGAATCCGAGGAAAAGACCCTCATGGCTACGCTCCTCTGGGGGCATAGCGAGAAGATCCTTACCGAAAAATTCGGCGGAACCTTCCGTAACCTCGTATGCCGGACTTCCGGCCAATACCATTGACAGAGTTGATTTTCCGGAACCGTTGGGTCCCATTATGGCGTGTACCTCTCCGGGCTTCACTTCAAGATTGATACCTTTCAGAATCTCCTTGCCGTTCACGCGCGTATGCAGATCCTTGACTTTAAGCATATAATTGTCCATCATTTCAGGCTTATAAAATTCATTTAATTTTCCGGGAAATCCGCGAGGACAAAAAGCGCATTGTTTAACGCATTTTGACCCACCGCAAATTTTTCGGGAAATTCGCGAGTGGGCAAAAAGCGAACGTCGGCCGAAGGCCGGTGCGCGGTGCCGAAGGCATTTTGACCTATCGCAATCCGAATGTAAAATTACAAATTATCCCTTACATATAAAACACCTCAACCCCTGATTTTGGTTTTCAGATGTCAGTTTTCAGTAACGCCGACACTCCGTGGCGGCTATTTCGCTGTCACGGAGTGCCAGCGCTACTTTTTACAAATCGTGAAAATGCTTGCCGACTGTCGGCTTATTAGGGCAGTTGCAAGCAACCGCCCCTCCGTTATAAATCTCGAAAAAAGGCGCGACTGCGCCTGCAAAACAGACAACAATCGCGCCTTCCAACCAAGAATCTCGCATTTATCTATCAGTCCTTACGGGTTTGCAACCCGCAAGCCCCAAACATACCATGGGTTACAACCCCAGAGCGATTGAGACTGATTTCTCAATCCGCCCTCTTTTATCATTAATTCTTATATAAAAGAAGATCCCATTCATCAAGTTGTACACCATTCGGGTTTTTGCTTGAACCGTCCACATTGTCATCTACTTTAATATTTAATGGTCTAAATAGTACGAGATTATGATATATCATCGGTGTCGATGAATATTTAGTAATGAATCCATTAGATTTAGATGGGAGTTCGCATTCATCATAATTATGGGAGTATAACTTATACTCTAAACATCCTTCGCTCCAAAATCTGTCATTGTCTTTTATATCAGCCATAGTAATTCCACTATTTATTGGTAGTGCCTTGATTTTAATGACAGTATAGAAAGATTGCGAACCAGTTTGATTTCCATGAAATACCTCCCACTTATATGCAGCGAATTGATCTGTTCCCCTAAATCTTAATCCATATACTGGTCTTAAAGACACCTTATATTTTGAAGTCTCATCCGTAAAATAAGCATATTCAGAGGTACCAGAAACGTAAGCAGATTTATTAGCGGCGCCTGTAGCTACTTCTGATTTACCTGAAAAAGTATCTGGGGTTGGAATAAACGACGGATTGGTGTAATAACTTTTTGAGTAATATTCCTCCATATTTACATTTACATTTTCCGTAAATTCCGGAACAGCGTAGTCAGAATTGTATTTTATGTAGGAAATAGTTGGGACACTAAAAGGCGCCAAGAGTTGTAGTTCTCCTGCTGTGGGAACACGGTATTCCTGGTCAGCAAAATGAAATATCTGATTACTCCTATATTTAGCAAATATCAAGGTTGCTCCAATACCATTGCTTGTTCCACTACTATTGCGCAAGGTTACATTAACCTTACCATCACTCACATCTGTGCTTAATACCGGGCGATCCATGAACCGAGCGACTTTTAACTTATTATTTGCCTCTTCTTGCTGGGTTGTGGTATATGTATTGAAAGGCATATCCGAGTATTCAAATGTTTCGACGTCGTTCCAGTCGAGGACTTCGAGGTTGAAGTTGAGATCGTATTTGCCATGAAGGGTGATGCGGTAGAGGTGATTGCGCTGGATGGCACGGGATTCTCCCGTCACTTGGTCCTTAACCGTAACCTCATGAGTGTGCTTGGTCTTGCCATCTTCGTCGAGATATTCGATCTCGATCACACTATTGTAATCGTCTGAGAAACCTGTAGTTCCCGAGAAGTTTTCGTAACTGTAGACCGTCTGAGCGAAAGCAACTGGGGATTCTTCGCTCTCGCACTTGAAGTCTGTAGGCCAGCTCTCAGTGTTGGTGGAGTCGTAACGTCTATCTTCATACCACTCGGAAATGTCGGTGGGTTCGGTGTTAGGTGAAGACACGGCAGACTTCAACACACGGTTTTTGAAAGAGATTCCGGTTATGGTGATACCCGGGGCTTTATTGACGATGTCGAATCGAGCGGCAAGCCGCTTCATACTGATTGTGCCGAGGTCGCGCTCATCTTTTATGGCGATTTTATCAACACTGGCGGGAGCGGTGCTGAGCATGAGGAACCAGTTGTCAGCATCCGGCTGCTGAGTGGCAACGATTGTTTCGAGCACGTTGTCGCTGTCGGTGATTTTAGTTCCGGCTGTGATTCCCTGAAGTTTAGCTTTGAGGTCGGAGTCGGCGTTGGCCACGAAATAGATGTCGTAGCTGCCGTCGCGTTCCACGTTGAATTCATATTGGCCGTCAACCACACCGTTGGCCTCTACGGTTTTGTAGAAACCTGCCTCTTTGTCGAAGAGCACAGCGAGGACATTGCCGATGTGGCTCTCCTTATCCTCGTCGGCCACTGTGGCGCGGGTGGATTTCTTCTTGGCGGAGCCGCCGAGGGTGAAGCGTATCGTCCCTTTTTCGGAGTACTGATTGGTGTCGAAATTTTCGTTGGCACAGGAGGTCATGAGGATAGCAGCTCCTGCAAGATATGAAAATACGCGTGTGATATTCATTTCTTATGTGTGTTATTGTCGGTGGATAGATTAATTGTTTTCTTCAGAGTTGTCTTCCTCTTCTCCTTCTTCATTAACGATAGGATCATCAGTGGAGAATGATTCATCTATGTTGTCGAGTTCCCAGTCCTGAACAGTGAACCGAACTTTGACTTTACCAGTGATAGGTTCGTCGCCGTTGCCGAGCACGATGCGATAGAGGTGGTTGCGCTGCGTGTTGACGTAAGTACCCATGTCGTCACCTCCGGTTTTGCAGAAGGGGATGTCAAGTACGCCCTTATATTCATATTCTTCTGCATCAACGAGATATTCGAGGTGTACATATACGCCATCGGTCGCAGAATTTTCTCGCTCGAAGAGATAGAATGCTTTCTTGATGTCGCCTACTGTCTTGTCCTCAAGATTCTTCAGATAATCTTCGGGAAGTTTGCCGGATGCAATGGCCATAGTGGAAAAGGCATTTCCGATGGGATATGCAAACGTCGTCTGCGGGAAGAGATATGATTTTGTTGCGGCATTGCGCACCTCAGCCTTGGTGATTTTGAGGTTGGGAGTCTGATACTTGATATCGATACGGGCTGCTACGCGGGTCATCACTACGGAGAGTTTGAGACCCTCGCTCATTTCGATCACCTCATTCTCGCCCGATTTGGCGGTGCCGGTCATGAGCATCGGAGAACCTAATGAGCTTCCGTCGAAAGTCTCGGGGAGTACCGATGTAGCAGTGTAGAGACCGGTCTCGTAGGGAGTCTCCAAATCAGCAGCTACGTCGGCGTTGGCTACAAAACGGTAAGTATATTTCTTGCTCTTGTGATCATCAGGGATGAAGAGAGAAACCCGGCATGTGCTGATATCATCGCCGTCGCGCTTGATATCCCCTTTGACAGAACTTGAATATCTCACGGTGCGAACGAGATTCGAGGTGCCGTCATCCTTGATCTCATACTCGTAGAGGTCGAGGGTGTTGATGGCGGTCTCGGCCGCGTCCTGAATCATCTCGCCATCGGCGCGGGTGTAGTGTACCTTGTCGCCGGTCGGGGTCTTGAGCGAGAATGTGATGAACTGCTCGCCGGCATTAGCTAAGGAATCCGGCTGCAGGGGCATATCCTCATTGCTGCAGGAGGATAGGCCGAGCGCTGCGAGTAGCGCTGAGGTCAATAATAGATTTTTCCTCATGATTGTTTTTGTTTTGGTTGTTAAACTTGGATTAATTGGTTGTTATTATTACTTATTACTTATCACTTATTACTTATCACTTTTATCCGAAGCTGCCGCCGTCGATCCAGTCCTCGATGCTGCCGTCGAGGCTGGGATAGAGGAAGGCGCTGCCGTCGGAGCGGAGCTGGAGGAGCAGCTTGTATTTCTGCACATGCGTCTTCGAGGGATGCAATCCCCACTCCTTGAAGGCTTTGGCAAGGTCGATGTCGGGCGACACTTTCTCACCTCCGAAAAGGATGCGGAGCACGGGCAATCTGCCGTCTTCATAGCGGAGGGTTACAAATTCGCCGTCGAGTTCACGCGACCGGAGCGGTACGCTGATGCGGTGTGTGCTCCAGTTGTCACCGCGGGGAACGATGAACCCTTCTGCCTCCGAAGCCCG
>JAIEAO010000171.1 GCA_029071345.1 Muribaculaceae bacterium
CTCACTACGTTCGCGCCACAATCTCTGTCCATAACTCCTAAATCCTAACTTCTAACTCCTAATTTAATGCGGTGGCGAGGAGCGTCGCGGAGGTCGCGTCATTTACGCGCACGCGCACAAAATCGCCGGGCTTGTGCCCGTTGGCCGGAAAGACTGCCACCTTATTCTGCGGCGTGCGACCGAAAAGTTCATCGGAATTGCGCTTCGAAGTGCCCTCGACAAGTACCTCAAACTCCTTTCCGATGTCGCGACGGTTGCTTTCTGCCGAAAGTTCGTTCTGGAGCGCAATCATGCGGTTCAGGCGGTCGATCTTCACCTCCTCCGGCACATTGTCGGGCATCTCACGGCTGGCGAGTGTACCGGGGCGCTCGGAATATTTGAACATGAAAGCGGAGTCGAATCCGGCTTCCCGCATCAGCGACAAAGTCTGCTGGAAATCCTCCTCACTCTCATTGTGAAAACCGGTAAACATATCGGTTGAAAGTCCGGCATCGGGAAGAATACGGCGTATCGCGCTGACACGGTCAAGATACCATTCTCGGGTATATTTACGGTTCATAGCCTTCAGCACGCTGTTGCTTCCGCTCTGCACAGGGAGATGGATATGGCGCGCGATGTTAGGATTCCCGGCCATCACCTCAAGGGTGTGGTCGCTCATATCCTTCGGATGCGAAGTCGTGAAGCGTATGCGCATATCGGGGGCAGCTTTCGCCACCATCTCAAGCAGAGCCGGGAAATCGATAGTCTCCTCCCCTTCTCCCTTGAAATTATAGCTATTCACATTCTGACCGAGCAGCGTCACCTCCTTGAAACCTCGCCCGCGCAGATCGGCAAGCTCACGCAGGATGCTCTGCGGCTCGCGCGAACGTTCGCGGCCACGGGTATAGGGCACGATGCAATAGGAACAGAAATTATTGCATCCTCGCATAATGGAGATAAATCCCGACACACCGTTAGAGCCGATACGCGACGGCACGATATCGCGGTAAGTCTCGGTTGTAGACAGCTCGATATTGATCGCCGGCGCACCCGTCTCAGCCATACCCACAAGATTCGGAAGATCAAGATAAGCGTCCGGACCGGCCACGATATCCACACCATGCTTTTCGATGAGTTCCTGCTTCAGACGCTCGGCCATGCAGCCGATCACACCTATAATAATATTGCGTCCGAGTTTGCGGCGCATAGAATTCCAATAAGCGATGCGCGAATAGATCTTCTGCTCGGCATTGTCGCGGATAGAGCAAGTGTTCAGCAGCACGGCGGCGGCTTCGGAGTCGGTTTCCGTGGTCTCATATCCGGCAAGTTGCATCATCGATGCAACCACTTCGGAATCAGCCACATTCATCTGACATCCATATGTTTCAATGCGCACTTTTTTGGAAAGCGTGCAATTTTTATCATTTTCGGGGATAAAAAAGGTCGGTTTTATTGTGTTTTCTTGCATAATTTTATTATTTCTATTACTGCATCAGAAACTCAATGAGTTACAATATTTCTATGTCAGAGACTCTGTTTATTATCTCTTTTGCAAAGGTAATAAATTTATATCAATATCCCAATGGCCCTATGGTTATAATAAAGCAGAAAAGGGAAAAGCAAATGATGCTATCCCTTTTTAATTTCAGATTTCAAACGCTTTATTGTTGCGAGGCTCACCTTTTCACCTTTTGCTGTAGCCATCGCAAGCACTTCGCTATTTTTATAGCCTTTGCGGAGGTATCTTAAAGCGATAGGGTATTTCTTTTCTTTGTCGCTAAATTCCTCCACGCTCCCAACCTTACGACCAAATTTTACGCCTTTCTCCTTTGCTAATTGTCTGCCACTATCAAGCCGATATTTAATGTTCTGACGCTCCAAGTCGCTAACTATAGACATTGTGCAGAGCAACATTGAGGTCATGGGAGACACCTCCCCATTTTCATCAAGCAGTGTTATGTTTTCCTTTTGAAAGTAACAATTAATCTTATTATCTGAAAACATTTTAAGGCACTCCATCAACTCGAATATTGAGCGACCAAGACGAGATAACTCGGAGAATAATATAAGCGATACGCCCTCCTTTTTAACATACTCAATGGCGTTTTGCAAGCCTTTCCTATTTACGTTCTTTGTTGCTCCGCTTATATGCTCCTCAAACACTCTTACAACCTCAATATTGTTGTCGGTTGCATAATTGGTGAGATCGGCAATTTGACGCTCGCAATTTTGGCGTTCATTGGTTGAACTTACTCTCGCATATATTATCGCATTTCTCATATCTAATCTTTTTTTTATTGTACCGCAAAGTTACAAATAATATTTTAAAAGCGCAAATAAATCTTTGATATAAATGAGCCATATTATAGGAGGATCATCAATATTTTTGTAGATTTATTTGAGCCAATATTTATTTGAGCCTTTTGTGGAGGGGTGACTATTCTACTTCAACCTATGGAACTCAAACTGCAAACGAAAAAATGTACTTATTTTTAGCCAAAGATCTGTTTGGCGTAAAATTTCCTGAGAAAATTTACAAATTTTCCACAACCTCCACAATGTTGATCGGTTGACTAATATCGAAATGCAAGGAATATAAATCCCTATAGGGTTTCATGCTCTCCGTAATTGATCTTCTTGAATGCTCCCTAACGTGTGCTTCCACTCTTGCCAAATCCCAATCAAGGCATTTTAAGAGTGCCAACCTATCTTGCGTTCTAAGCGTTGAACCTTGCAACTCTCTAACCGCATCATCCGGAACCGCATTGATAGGATTAAACATTTCAGCCATAACTAAGGCTATAGGGTCAGCGGTGGAGGATAAAACACTTGTAGGTGCTAAATCATCTGTATTCAACCATCTTCTTAATTGGTGTTGAGTTGTTGCCCGAAGTTCAAAACGTACTCTATCATTAAAGTAATTTAATAGTCTTTCGGAATCATCAAGCAAGCGCAGAAATTCTCTATTTCTATTTAGTCTTAACTCGTGAGCCTTATCGTAAATTGTTAGCCTACGGCTGTATCTACTATCCGCCACAATGTTAGTAAT
The DNA here is from genome assembly GCA_029071345.1 of Muribaculaceae bacterium. GTDB lineage: Bacteria > Bacteroidota > Bacteroidia > Bacteroidales > Muribaculaceae > Lepagella. The sequence goes on from JAIEAO010000171.1 coordinate 3,029, forward strand.
TACAAGACCATTCCCTCTGTAATCGTGACAATTCCAACGCCTATAATTTTTCATACTTAGTTTAAGTATAGATTTAAGGCCTCTCATATTGCCGGCTGTGGGAATATCTTCCAACCTTACGTCTTTAGTAAAATCCACGGCTTTGACCTGTGCCGTGCTAAGTAATCTTTCAATATCAATGTCGCAAAAATCAAGAGAGTTTACACATTGGAGGCAATCATCTATGTTGTCAATGGTTATTAACTCCACATACCTATCCTTTAAAATCTTTGCTGAAAATTCAAGTGTATATTCTCTCCTCGCCTCATCCCTTTTCAAATACAGATGATAAGGCAAACCACTCTCGGCGCTCTTATAGACATTATCCCTATATCTCCAATTACTCACGCATTCGGAGGGGAAAGTCATTTTTATTTTATCAGCGGTTATTGCCATATTTCATTAGTATATTTATAGTGGAGGGTTTTACATATTTGTAGGTGTATATTATTCCCAAGTAATGCAAAATTATAAAGAATATTTGAAATAGACAAGTTAAATAGAGTTAATTAATGTTAATTGATACACGTCTATCATATAGATTAAACAATTAGTCACATCATCACTTAATATTCAAATCCAAAAGAAGAATAAGAATAAGAATAA
>JAIEAO010000172.1 GCA_029071345.1 Muribaculaceae bacterium
GAACGTCGGCCATAGGCCGGTGCTCGGTGCCGAAGGCACTTTGACTTACCGCAAAATTACAATTAATTCATTAATTTTGTAAAATAAAAAGATAGAAATTTGATTATGAATATTCAGGAAATTGTAAAGGGTATACATTATGTCGGTGTAAACGACCGTGTAAAGCATAAATTCGAGGCTTTATGGCCCCTCCCTTACGGTGTCAGCTACAATTCCTACATCGTGACCGGAGATGAAAAGATAGCTCTTATCGATTGTGTTAGCATTGAGGAAGTTCGCGAATTTTTCATCAATATTGAATCTATAGCCGGCGATCGCAAGATCGACTACCTCGTAGTCAACCACATGGAGCCGGACCATTCGGGCTCCATACCCGAGATCGTGCGTGCTTATCCGGATATTAAGATTGTGGGCAACTCTAAGACCATCGACATGATCCGCGGATTCTATCATATAGATAACCCCGAGCAATTCCATGAGGTGAAAGACGGCGACAAGATAGATCTCGGAGGCAGGGAACTGACTTTCCATCTCACCCCGATGGTGCATTGGCCCGAGACGATGATGACATATGTGGAGGATGCTCAACTGCTGTTCTCAGGCGACGCGTTCGGCACATTCGGCGCACTCAACGGCGCAGTGATCGACCGCGACATGGAGACAGATGTTTATATCCGCGAGATGTACCGCTACTATTCAAATATCGTAGGCAAGTACGGTCGCTTCGTGGAGAAGGCTCTCGCCAAACTGTCCGGTCTCAAGATTTCCTATATCTGCTCCACCCACGGACCGGTATGGAATGAGAAGATTGCCGAAGTTTCGGAAATCTATACACGCTTAGCCGGATATAAGAGTGAGCTGGGTGTGGTGATTGTCTACGGTTCGATGTACGGCAATACTGCCGAGATCGCCGAGATGATTGCCCGCGAACTCGCAGCCAAGGGTGTGAAGCGTATTATCATCCACAATGCTTCCCATTCCGATCTGAGCGACATGATTACGGATGCTTTCCGTTATCAGACCCTTATCATCGGTTCGGCCACATACTCCATGCGACTCTTCCCGCCGGTTGAGGCATTCATGAACGCCATGGAGACGCGCGAGATCAAGAATAAGATTATCGGTACGTTCGGTAACTACACTTGGGCTTCAGGCGTTGTCACCACCAAACTTGTGGAATCGGCTGAGCGCATGAAACTGCCCGTAACCGCGTCACTCATCATCAAGCAGTCGGCCGGAGAGACAACCCCTGCTCAGGTCAAGGAGTTTGCCGAGAACATCTATAACGCCATGACCAATCCCCCCGAAGCTTCCGAAAACGGAGAGGCTTAAAACCAGGCGCAGCCGGTGTGTCGAAGGTGTAACTATTAACTCTTAATCATTAACAGATGGAACTGGAAATAGAATCACACCCCTGGCCTCCCTTCATCCCGGAAGGAGCCAAGGTGCTTATCATGGGTACGTTTCCGCCGCAGGCCAAGCGGTGGAATATGGATTTTTACTACCCTAACCGCACCAATGATTTCTGGAAGATCTGCGGTCTGCTCTTTCTCGGCGACAAGGACGCCCTGCTAATTCCCGGCACGAAGGATTACGACATCGACAAGATCCGCGCCCTCATGACCGAGAAGCATATCGCCCTCAATGATACCGTCAGGAAAGCGCGCCGCCTCAAAGGAAATGCCAGCGACAAGTTTCTGGAAGTAGTAGAGCCGGTACCTCTTTATGACTTGCTAAGGGAGATGCCCGATTGTCACGCCGTAGCCACCACGGGCGAGAAAGCAGGCACCATCCTTGCGGAGATCACCGGTACGGAAATCCCCAAGATCGGAGAATATGTAGAGGCAACATTGCCGGAAGAGTTGAACCTATCTTCAGATAAACTTGAGATATGGCGAATGCCATCCACAAGCCGCGCCTACCCATTAGCCGTAGAGAAGAAAGCCGAGTCATACGCCAAACTCTTCCGACACCTCCGTATCCTCTAACCCTCAACTCTCCGCTCTACACCCTAAACTCTCAACACTCAACTCTCAACTAAACAGAATGTTAGAAATGATCCCTTTGGCACTCTTCAACGCCAGTGAATTTTTCCAATGGTTTGTAGACAACGCAAGCTATCTCTTCGTCTTCGTGTTCATGACCATCGAAAGCAGCTTCATACCCTTTCCCTCCGAAGTTATCGTACCTCCGGCAGCCTACCTTGCATGCACCAACACCGGTGTAGGCAGCGACATGAACATCTTCGGAGTTGTAGCAATGGCCACTTTAGGCGCACTCGCAGGCGCGTTCATCAACTACTACCTTGCTCTCTGGATCGGTCGCCCAATCGTATACAAATTCGCCGACAGCCGGTTAGGTCATGCCTGCCTCATCAACCGCGCCAAGGTGGATAAAGCCGAGCAATATTTCGACAAACATGGCGCAGTCTCCACCTTCGTCGGCCGATTGATACCGGCAATACGCCAGCTCATCTCCATACCCGCCGGAATATCGCGGATGAACGTTGCGCAATTCGCCCTCTTCACCGCCTTAGGAGCATTGGTATGGAACAGCGTCCTCGCCGCACTCGGTTACTGGCTATCGCTTCATGTCTCCCCCGATATGCTCTTCGAAAAAATCGAAGAATACAACAAATACCTTACATGGGCCGGCTACGGACTTCTCCTCCTCTGCCTCCTCTACATCCTCTACCACGCCTTCCGCAAAAAACAAGACTGATAATCGAGAATGATTCAAAATGATTATAGTAGGGACATGGCATGCCATGTCCGCAAAACAAAGTTTCCAGTATACTGAAAACTTTCTTCAAATTCACCTAAAGTTTCCATTATAATGGAAACTTTTATTTTCCCGAAGACTGCATTCCCCAAGAAAAATGTAGCCAACCCTTGATTATTCCCCATGAAAAATGTAGTATAACCCCAATTATTCCCCAAGAAAAATGTAGTCAGCCCTTGATTATTCCCCAAGAAAAATGTAAATTTGCATCGTAATAGACCAATAATCAATGGAAAGAAGTATTTATAAGGATTTATTGAAATGGAAAGACTCTCCGCGACGTAAACCTCTCATGATTTACGGTGCGCGTCAGGTCGGAAAAACATACATCCTTAAGGAATTCGGCAAGCGAGAATTTGAGAATCTCGTATACATAAATTGCTATAAAAACCAACCCATTGAGACTCTTTTCGCTGAAGATACAAACGTTAAGCGTATATTATTAGGTCTATCCGCTCTGAGCGGAGAAAAAATAACTCCGGGAAAAACCTTGATATTCTTGGACGAAGTTCAGGAAATTCCTGACGTAGTTGCAAGTTTGAAATATTTCTGTGAGGATGCACCTGAATATCACATATCGGTAGCAGGGTCGTTATTGGGGGTAATGAATATGGAAGGTAAGTCTTTCCCCACCGGGAAAGTAGATATTCTTCGGATGTATCCTATGACATATATGGAATTTTTGGATGCAATGGGAGAAAGTGCGAAAGTTCAGCTCCTTCAATCAGGCGGCAATGAAACAGTGATAAACTCGATTCTGTCATCCTATACAGATTTGCTTAGACAATATTATTTCGTTGGAGGTATGCCGGAGGCAGTGGATACATTTATAGAAACAGGCGATCCCAATGAGGTAAGGAACGTTCAGAAAAATATCTTGTTGGCATACGAAGCTGATATCGCAAAACATAGTGGCGCTGATGCTCCAAAAGCAAGAATGGTATTTGAATCAATACCTGTTCAATTGGCTAAAGAGAATAAGAAATTTATCTTTGGGGCTCTACGCAAAGGATCCCGAGCAGCTGAATATGAGAAGGCAATCCAATGGCTCATAGATGCTTCACTGGTATATAAAATACCCAGAGTATCAAAAGTTGCCATGCCTTTAAATTTCTATACCGATAGAGAGGGATTCAAATTGTTTCTTTTAGATGTAGGGTTATTAGGAGCCATGGCCAATGTTGCTCCAAGCATGATGATGATAGGTAACTCTATTTTTTCCGAGTTCAAAGGTGCATTTACCGAAAATTATGTACTTGAACAAATGGTCGTTCTACCCGACGCCTCGATCGCCTATTATTCGAAGGAAAATTCATCTATGGTGATTGATTTCATATTGCAGACTTCCAAAGGAATATATCCGATTGAAGTAAAGGCAGAACAGAATGTAAAATCAAAATCATTACGGCAATTTATTACGGTCGATTATGCCTCAAGTCATTTCCACGGCTATCGATTCTCGATGCAAGGTTTCGAAAATCAAGACTGGATGAGCAATATCCCGCTATTTGCAATCCAACCCTTCCTATCAAACCTTCTGAATTAAGAAAGATTGTTGCGAAACCGCCGTTTCGGAACTGACGGTTTCGCAACTATTACTTTTAATTCCAGCTACTATCCGTTTAGCGGATGAAGAGGAGTTCGCGGTATTTGGGGAGAGGCCAGATTTCGTTGTCGACCATGAGCTCGAGTTTGTCGATGTGGTAGCGGATATCTTCCATCTTCGGGGCTACTTCATCGTGGTAGGCAATCGATTTCTCGCGCTCGCTCTCGATCTTGTTAGCTTTGCGACGGGCGTCGACCATTGCCGCTACACCGTTCTTGATGGCGGTGATGTGGTCGCTGATGGATTCGATCGATGAGAGGTCGGCAGATGCTATCTTCTCTGATTTCTCACCTTCGAACAGTTGTTTGATCTTGTAGACGTTGTCGAGCAGAAGCGATTGATAACGGATTGCTGCGGGGATGACATGATTGATAGCCAAGTCACCGAGTACTCGGCTCTCGATCTGGATTTTCTTTGTGTACATTTCCCATTTAACCTCGTTGCGAGCCTCGATCTCTTTCTTCGTAAGCACACCTGATTTCTCGAACATCTCGATGCTGTCGGGGCGGAGGTAGGAGTCGTACATAAGGGGCGCGGAAGTCTCAGTGTCGAGTCCGCGACGTGCAGCCTCCTCTTTCCATTCATCGCTGTATCCGTTGCCGTCGAAGTGGATAGCCTTAGACTCTTTGATGAGTTTGCGTACCTCTTCGAGCACAGCCTTCGTCATCTTCTCACCGTCAGCGATACGTTTGTTGACCTTCTCGGCAAATTCGTTAAGCTGATTAGCCACGGCAGCATTGAGGGCGATAAGAGCTGAGGCACAGTTAGCCGACGAACCAACGGCACGATATTCGAAGCGGTTGCCGGTGAAGGCGAACGGGCTTGTGC
>JAIEAO010000173.1 GCA_029071345.1 Muribaculaceae bacterium
GGAGAAGACCCTCATGGAGATTCGCGATCTCCTCAAAGAGCAGGCAGGCAAAAAGTAATTTAGGCTTCAGGCCTTAGGCATTAGATAATAAAATATATAATTAAAGCGCGCCCGAAAAGGCGCGCTTATTCTTTTTCTATTGTCAGGATTGCGGTGCACTCACTTCGTTCGCGCCACAATCTCCGCTTCGCTAAAGCTCGCGGCTTTAACAAAAATTTGAGGCGGAATGTCTATAATTCCTAACTCCTAATTTCTAATTCCTAATTTTAGGCATCATGCCTTAGATTAATAGAGGGGTTCGAGCTGCACGGTGAAGTGGCGCATGAGTTCGGTCTCCCATACGATTTTCACGCCGCGGGTGATTTCATGGCGACGGTCGTAGACGTTTTTGAGAGCGGCCGCGATAACGTTCATGTGATTGTCGGTGTATGTGCGTCGGCAGATGCAGAGGCGCAGGAAGTCGTTGCCGTCGAATCGGTTTTCACGCGTCACGGGATCGCGGTCGGCAAGAATATAGCCGATTTCGCATCCGCGCACGCCGGCTTCCTTGTAGAGCTCGATTGTGAGAGTCTGGGCTGGAAATTCCTCTTTCGGAACGCGGTCAAGCACCTTGTCGGCATCGATGAAGAGGGCGTGGCCTCCTACAGGACGCTGATAAGGGATGCCGTATTCGTCGAGTTTCTTAGCGAGATATTCCACCTGGCGGATGCGTGTCTCAAGCATATCGAATTCGGTGTTTTCGTCCAGACCGACAGCTAAGGCGGCCATGTCGCGGCCGTTCATGCCGCCGTAAGTCAGGAAGCCTTCGAAAGGAATCACGAATTTCTTAGCACCTTCGTAGATATCCTCCCAACGGGTTGCGATGAAACCACCCATGTTTACGAGACCGTCTTTCTTGGAAGACATCGTCATCGCGTCGGCGAGTGAGAACATCTCGCGGCATATCTCCTTGATTGTAGCATCTTTGAATTCCGGCTCGCGGGTCTTGATGAAATATGCGTTTTCGGCAAAGCGTGCGGAATCGAAAATCACACGCTTGCCATATTTGTCGGCTATGCTGCGCACCCCGCGGAGATTCTCCATGGAAACAGGCTGACCACCGGCGGTGTTGTTGGTGATGGTGACGATGATGAAGGGCACTTTGTCTGCATTTTCCGCGAGGCAGGCCTCAAGTTTGTTGAGGTCGACGTTTCCTTTGAACGGCACTTCGAGCTGAGTGTCTTTAGCCTCGTCTACGGTGCAGTCGACTGCGAACGCCTTGCGCGATTCGATGTGACCTTTGGTGGTGTCGAAATGAGAGTTGCCCGGCACAATGTCGCCCTCTTTCACGAGGTGGGAGAAAAGCACATTTTCCGCAGCACGCCCCTGATGAGTAGGGATAACGTAATTGAATCCAGTGATGCGGGTGATGGTATCTTTCAGTTCATAGAAACTGCGTGCTCCGGCATAGCTTTCATCTCCTGTCATCATCGCGGCCCATTGGCGGTCGCTCATCGCACCTGTGCCAGAATCTGTGAGACAATCGATATATACTTGCTCGGCTTTCAGCATAAATACGTTATAATGTGCCTCTTTCAGCCATTTTTCACGTTCTTCACGTGTGCTTTTGCGGATTGGCTCCACCATCTTGATTTTCCAAGATTCTGCGAAAGGTATTTCCATGAATATCAGGTGTTTTTTAGGTATTATAATTTAATAGAGACCGACTTGTGAAATTGCGGACAACCAAAGATAGCGTAAAAATCTGACAGACAAAAATATTTCGCTAAAAATTTTGAGATTACCCCGAAACTTTATTCAGAATAACTGCTATAAGGATTGTTTGTAGCCCCGAAGGGGCGTATTAATCTTAACCCCTCACCAGCGAGCATCGCGAGCGCAGTGTGGGGTAGAACTACCATTCCATATACTATACCCCCTCCCTGGGGGGGGGGGGGGGGGCCGCGGGGGCGGGGGGGGGGGGAGTGTGGGGGGAAAGCAGAGAAGTGAGA
>JAIEAO010000174.1 GCA_029071345.1 Muribaculaceae bacterium
TCTGCCGGAACCGACATTATCGTCGCTACCCCCGGCCGTCTCCTCGACCATATCAACCGCCGCAACATCGATGTGCGCCCCACAAGAGGTCGCGTGCTCGATGAGTTCGACAAATCTCTCGAACTCGGGTTTGAGAAGGAGATGAAGAAGATTGTGGATAGGCTTAAAAATGTAAGCCGTTACATCCTGACTTCCGCAACTCAGGCCGATATCCTCCCTGATTTCCTGAAGCTCAATAATCCGGTCACCTTAAATTATCTCGACGACAACAAGAAGCTGCACAAACGCCTGCGCGTGCACCGTGTGGATTCGGATGCCAACGACAAACTCGAATCTTTGGCCGGATTGCTGGCGCACCTCGCCGAGGGTAAAGAGCCGCAGAGATGCATCATCTTCGTCAACTATCGCGAAAGCGCGGAACGAACTGCAGATTTTCTCAAGAAAAAAGGTTTGCCGGTGGTGCTTTATCACGGTGCCCTCGACCAGCATGAGCGTGAGACGGCAGTGGCGACATTCAACAACGGCAGCAAACCGATCCTCGTTGCTACAGACCTTGCAGCGCGCGGTCTTGACATTGAGGATGTAAAATCGATCATACATTACCATCAGGCTCTCACCCCCGAAACATATACGCATCGTAACGGCCGAACCGCGCGTGTAGACCGCACCGGCGACGTTTATGTGCTCGTCGGCCCGAAAGAGGATATAAAGGAATTTACCGAATTCGATGACACTGTTTATCCCGATGCATCCGTCGGCGCACACTCGGCTCCTAAATATGCAACCATAAGATTCTCCGCTGGCAAGAAAGAGAAACTTTCAAAGGGTGATATAGTAGGATTCTTGGTGAAAGAGGGCGGGGCAAGCCCTGACGGAATAGGGAAGATTGATGTTTACGACCACTATTCGCTTGCTGCAGTTCCCTTCGCCGAGGTTGGAAAGATATTGGCAGCAATTAAAGGCAAAAAGATAAAAGGAGATAAACGCTTAATCTCATTGGTCTAAAATTTTGAGAGCTCGGAAACCACCGCTACTAAGCCGCAAGTATCGGAGCCGTGGAACGGCGTGATTGTCGGAAACCCCACATGATGGAGCGGAGCGACTGAGTGTGGGGACAAGATGCAAAAATATAATGGAGTGCCGGAGGCATGACGTTATAAAGTATGAAGTATCTTTCATAACATCATCGCTCCGCGACTCCTTGATTTCCTGTGTGCACTTCCGGGCACTCCCTATGGTCATGCCCGGTTACCGATAACCTCGCCACTTCGTGGCTTCATCACGGTTCGTTCGTATACGTTTACACGATTGAGTCATGATCTAACAATCGGGTTTTCTCATTGACCCCGTTTTTTGACGCGCAATTCCGCCGGATTTGATTATTTCGCGGCAATTATGTAACTTTACACTCTCAACTTTTAATCAATGAGGAAGTCTGTAATTGCGATATTGGTAGCTGTGTTGGCAGTTTGCGCCGGTGGATGCTCCGACCGGGAGGCGGTGGAGCGACTGAACCGTGCCGAGCAGGTGATGGAGGAACACCCCGATTCAGCGTTGTTGCTGATTCAAGGTGTAGACCTCTCGCGTCTGCGCACCGACAAGGACCGCGCCCTCTACGCACTGCTGCGCACCCAGGCCCTCGTCAAGAACGACGCCGTAATCGCGTCCGACTCTCTCATCCGCACCGCCGTTGACTACTACACCCGCCACCCCCGCTCCACCTACCTCATGAAATCCGCCTTCTACCTCGGGGAGGTGCAGCGTAATTTAGGGAACCTGACTTCGGCCGTCAAGTCCGCCACACAATCCTACGACCTTGCGTGTCAGGACGACGATGCTTACTGGATCGCCAAATCCGCTGAACAGTTGATGTTTATTTACAATGCTTCCTTGAGTGAAGTCGAGGCTTTGAAATATGCCCGAATTGCAGCATATAACTATGAAAAATCAGGTTATCATTTGAATCATCTGTATTCCTTGTGTGATATATGTATAAATGAAGAGAATATCGGGTTATATGATGATGCTTTAGAACGAATAGATAGCATTTTGAATGTCATACCAATAGGAACGAATGAACAACTTCTCGGTTATTGTCATAGTATTCGTTTTCCGCTTTGCATCAGTCTCGGAAGACTTGAGGAAGCATATAAGAGTTTGGAAGAACTGAAAAAACGTAATTCAATTTGCCCGTTATCCCCAAGATTTATCGTATCGGAAGCTGAGTTATATAGGAGAATGGGAGATATGAATCGAGTCGAAATCCTTTTGGATTCAGCTAATCTTATTATATCCAGTGTAAAAGATAAGGCTTGTATTTACGATGAATATTGTAGCTTTTATAAAGAAATAGGGAAATTGGATAAGGCCCTTATATATAAAGATAGTCTGATGAGTCTTCAAAGTAAAGAA
>JAIEAO010000175.1 GCA_029071345.1 Muribaculaceae bacterium
TTTGCGAAGAAGTTGGTGAGAGTGTTGGTTCGGTTCAAAAGATTATCAGGAATGAATTTATCGGTAACTTCCTCGAGGGCATAACAGTCGCGGAACACTCAGATGAGGCTTGTCGTGTAGATCGAGTTACCGGTGTTGGTCACGTTCCTGAATCCTGAGCGAACGGCCTTGAGATTGTGGCAACCGTAGAACATCTCCTGAAGCGAGCCACTAAGCTCTACGATAGGATCGAAGAAGCCTTCGGGAATCTCAGTAAGCGACTGGCAGTTTTTGAAAGCTGTATTAAAAGTGGTAAGTTTCACGGCACCTTTCAGGAGGTTGGGGCTGATGCGCTCCAGACCCTTACAGTCGGTGAAACGGAGTGTAGTCAGCAGAGAGAACTGAGTGTCGTCGGTAGGAGCGGCAACAGCCTTGAGGTTCGGGTTGGTGAGCTGGATGCTGGTGAATTTCATTGTTCCCCATTGTGCCACCTCAACAAGACCGGCACAATAATTCTGGTTGGAACCTGCAACCTGAACCCAGTCACCCCATATCTGAACGCTGTAGACGCGGTTCTTGTCGGTATAGGTGTGTTTGGGATAAGTGCCATCGGCAAGCGTAGTGACTGTTGAAGATTTTGCTTCAAGTTCCTGCACATCGGAACCATCGCCCCAGTCAACATATATTGTTCCACCTTTAACTGAGAGAGCGGAGATCGGGAGGGTGATATAATCATAATTGGATGTTCTCGGATCATAGCGGAACACTGCGTGCGACTTGTCGAACACTGCATTCTGCTGAATGATCATGAAACTCTCGACCGGTATTCCGTTAAGTGTGGAGATAGTGACCATGGCTGTGCGGGCAGTGGGATTGTCGCTCTTGTCGATTGTAACGGTGAATACATGATCGGTAAGAGCTCTTGTCTTTTCAACCTTCACCCAGTTGCAATCTTCGGGAACCTCAACGTTGAATTGTTCAAGGTCGGTTGAAATCGTTATCTCGCGTTTGCCGCCGGCATTGTCGATCTCAACAGCGGAATCGCTTACGAGCACCTGTCCGCAAACCAATGAGAGGGTACGCATCACTGTCTTAGTGCCGCCATCGTTGGCGAAGACGATAATCTTGCCGATAGATCCGGGGATTGAGGGGGCTTTTACAGTGAGCACGCCTGTACCGTCGGATTTCACTGTGGCATCCGCATCCCAGCCGTTCTTGCCGACAGCCTCTACGGTTGTGCCTGAAGTCATGCCGGTAACGATGAATTCAATGTCGCGTGTCTGACCTTCCTGAACAAGAACTTTATCGACATCGAAAGCGAGACCGAATTCTTTGTAAAGTTCGAAAGTAAGCACTGTGCCGTCGGCAAGCGTAAGATAGGCGAAACGTCCGTCGACGCTCTGTTCGGCATTCTGGAAGAATGAATCGCCGTTGTTGCCGGTGGCTTGTCCGCAGTCGCTCCATGTAAGGCCGCGGTCAAGAGAAACCATCCAGCGACCGTTCTCGATACGGAATGCCGGAGCGATGCCGGGCTGACCGTCAGCGCCGTTAACGCCATCCTTACCGTCAGCACCGTTCTGACCGTCCTTACCATCAGCACCATTCTGACCGTCTTTACCGTCCTGACCATCCTTGCCGTCCTGACCGTCTTTGCCATTGATTCCGTCGATGCCGTTGGCGCGAACTTTCTGACCGTCGACGATGAGCCATTGTCCGTTAACGGTCCAATACCAGTTTCCATCAGCATCCTGTCGGACACTTACCACAGGCACCGCACCATCGATGCCATCTCGACCATCGGTTCCGTTAAGACCGTCTTTACCGTCCTGACCATTGATTCCGTCTTTTCCGTCGGCACCATTCTGACCATCTCGGATCACAGTTGAAGTTTTTTCACCATTGAAGCTGATGAAATTGATTGTGCGTGAGCCGTCGCCGTTTTCGACAACGCTCTCGATGAACATTTTGCCGTTCATCAAGTTAGAGAGGGTGGAGATGTCGTTATTCAAAGCATTTACTTTTGCTTCGAGAGCCTCCATGCGTCCCTCAAGGTTATCTACTCTACTTGTCAGTCCGCTGTCATCATAGGAGCAGGCGGTTGGCAAAAGCAGTGTTAACGTACAAAGCGTCAACTGGAAAATTTTAAAAATTCTCTTTGCCATATCGTTGAGATTTTAGGCGATAGGCTGATCTTAAACCGCAAATTTCTAAAAAATGACTATAAGTTCAGCGTATCTGATTAATAAAAGTGTTTGTTGTCGTAATTAATTTGTAGATTCAAGTTTTAAGGAAACCCGAAGTTTGATGTTTGCTCCCCCCTTTTTTTTGGGGGTCCTGAGAATATTGATGGAGGAGATTCACAAAATTAGTAAAATGTTTTAAATTAACAAAACTTAACTCAAATAATTAATATAAACG
>JAIEAO010000176.1 GCA_029071345.1 Muribaculaceae bacterium
GCCCGGCCCATGAGGTCATAAACCTCCATCATGCCGCGGTCGCTATCCGAGTTGACGATAATCTCGCCGTCGCCACGAATAACTTCAAACGTACCGGTCGGAGCCTCCACGCAATCGATGCCGCTGGTGTTCATGATTTCCTTGCCAAACTCATCGACCACGCTGACATAACGAGGAGCACACGCATTATCCGAATACGCTTCGTTCTTCATCGTAGAGACCATCATGCAGAAAGGCTTGATCTTAGGCTCATAGTCGTAGTATTCAATATCGTCTAACGTACTGAACATCGAATAGTTATCCGGGTGGGTCGGACTAAAGATACCTTCCCTGAGGGCAAAAACAGTGCATTCATCGTGTTCTTCGATTGCTTCGATAGACTGAGCGTTAAAGGGTTCCAATATACCGTAGCTTCTACTGTTCGGCATATCACGCCCAGATATCACAAAGTTGCTGACTGTCTGAGCGATATGTATCATCTCCGCTTCTGACAGATCGATCGAAACGTTACTTTGCTTCGAGAAGATGAGCACAGGTGTATGAGCCGGGATATCGGATGCCACCTTGGTGAAGACAAACGATGTGCCGTTATCTTTGTTGAATGTGCAGAGCGAGGTTCCATTGGCGAAATACTCTTGCTTCAGAGCAAACGGGAAGCAGATACCGGCGCGGCCATTATGGGTCGGGATATTACCCTTCAAAGTAACCTTTTTGGCTGTGATGTTCTCAGGACAAAAGAAATTCTCACCATTCAGGTCGATCTCCACATGATTGCTCATGTAAATGTTTTCGTTAGCACTATAGAACACATTGGGCACCGCTATATCATCGACATCACTTGTAGCCGAGAGCACAAACCGGTTGACCGGAACATCCACGATATCACCCATTGCATTAATCAGCTTTCTATCGGAAGTAATCTGATAATAACCGCTTTCTGTCTGAAACATACTATTATAGAGTGTCAAGTTATAGACTTTCCGGTCTTTATTAGTCGGAGTAAGGCTGAGCAATACATTGTTTGTGAAGTCTACACCGAAATGCTTGCGCACATTAAAGCCCAATTCGCCAAGATCGTTATAGGATGTTTTCTCACCAGTCTCATCAGAATAGAATCCGTTGGTCTTCCCGTTCCAGTATGCCACATTCTGGAGTTTAGCGTCTATATCTGTTATCTCACCGTTGATTGCTACATTAATGAGTGTGCCATGAAAATCTGAAAATATATCCTCAGCCGACTCTTTAACATTTAAAGTGTGGCCGTCTCCGTTGATCGTACCGTAATACGTTCCCAAAGGCACAGAGGCATCGACATCATCAGCAAGTGTTATACTCTGATATCTGTCGATAGATTTCCGGTATGCCTCTAATATATCATTCAGTTCCAACGTCGCTTCAATCTCGTCAATTATAGCTTGCTCGTAAGCTACCTTAGTTTCATCGGCCACCCGCCTCATCCGTGACTGCTCAGATTCCGTTTTACCTGACTGCACCTTAGTGTAACCATTGATTTGATTAGTGAGCGTAGTTATCACAGCCTGCGTATTGTTATAATTGGTCTGAGCCGCATTCAGCTTCGTTTGTGCATTCGATTTGTTCGACGATGCAGTACTCGCCAATCTATTATAATAACTATAATCGCTATATGCCGCATCGCGATTTGAGTATCCACCATAGGATGATGTGGAATATACTTTATCGAAAGTATAATTATTATCGTTAGCTTTGATATTAGCTATAAGAGTTGATATTTTCGATTCTAAATCGCTTATCGACTTGATATTATAAAAATTTGTATATTTCGCTGTAGACGAACCGGTAGAAGAGAAAACAAGCGAATTATTAGTATAAAGATATACTGTTAACCCATTCGTATTTCCGGATAGCGCCGATGCAATTTGTTCAACAGTGTTTTGGCCATAAGAAGTATCACCAGGCGCCTTTGCGTCGGCATAAACCGACATATTATCAACCCATATATATACAGCCCAGGAGTAGATTTTTGAAAATATGTAATTACTTGATGTACCTAGTCTGTTATAGATATATCGGGTAGTCGTATCTATAAAATCGTCAGCACCTTTCTTCATTACAACATTCTCCTTCGTATATGGCCAGTTATAGTAGGCAGACCAGGCACTATTTGATTTGCTACTATAAGTAGAATATTGACTGCTATATGTGCTGACCTGAGAATTGAGAGTTGATATAGTAGAACTAAGTTCTGCCAACTCTTGGTTTTTCACTGTCAGTGTATCCTGCCATTCTTTCAGCTGCTTTTCAGCGGCTTCATAATCATTTTTGGCAGAATCGTAGGCTGTCTTCGTGCTTGTCACCATTTCCTGACAATTCTTGTATGTCTTGTAAGCTACATCGACCTCCTCATTCGATACGCTTCGACCGCAATCCTTTACGGCATCCACAAACTCTTGCCAGCTCAATAAAGATCCGTCGCTGATCCTGACAGGAGTCGATAGCAACTCTCCGGCGGAGCTTATCAAAGCACCCGATGTCATCAGCAGACCGGAAAGGGCCATTTTAACTATAAGTTTCTTGTTCATCGGTATAAATTGTTAAATGTCTATTTTAATTGCTGATTGTTTTTAAAAGTGAAGGGCAACACCTCCCCTGGAGAGAGGCATCGCCCCTCCCTTCACAATAATAAACACTATGATTTTCTTGAATTTATTTGACCATCACCTTCGATCCGGCAACGATGTAGACACCGGTACGCACTCTGATTTTAGTCTCGCCGACCCTGACATCGGCTGCCGCCACCATGCGCCCCGTGAGATCGTGGACCTCCACCATGCCACGATCGCTTTCGGAGGTGATGATGATCTCACCCTCGCCGCCTGTCACACTGAAGCTATTGGTTGACTCGTCCACGAAGTCGATGCCGCTGGTGTTGGAGAGCTCGTTGCCGAACTCGTCTACGATTGAGACATAGCGCGGCGCACCGACATCCCCCGTAGTGTCGCTGTTTGTCTTTTTCGAAACGATCACCATGCGGAAAGGTTTGAACTTGGCAACGTTGTTGAATCCCGCAACATCTTCTGAATCCATCTCAGTGAAGTTACCCTGCTTGGCAGCGGTGAAGTTACCGCTCTTGAGGGCATAAACCGTACACTCATCGGCCTCCAGTTCGCCTATCTCTCCGGCTGTCACAGCCTTGAATGTGCCATAAGTCCGGCTCATTCCCGAGTGGTCCCAATCACCTCTTACTATCAGATCATCAGGAGTCTTGGTAATATTGATCATATCAGACTTTGTCAGATCCATTGTAACCTTACTTTCTTTGGATACGATTAGCACCGGTGTATTGGCAGCTATGTCCGAGGATTCTCTTGTGAATGAAAATTCTCTGCCGCTATCCTGATATAAGATGCAGAGCAATGTGCCTTCGGCAAAATACTCGTGCTTAAGTGCAAACGGGAGACAGAGACCGGCGCGCCCCTTGTTAGTGGTAATATCCCCCTTAATAGTCACACTCTTAGCATCGATGTTCTCAGGACAGTAAAATTCATCACCATTAAGGTCAATCTCCACATTGTTGCTCATGTAGTCATTACCATTGGTGCTGTAAAACACGTTGGGAACCGTAATATCACCCACATCGCTTGTGGCCGAATGGATAAATCGGTTGGAAGGAATGCTTATCTTCTTACCTTTTGCATCAATCAGCTTACCATCGGAGGTGAACTGGTAGTATCCATTTACTTTCAGTCCCACACCGTTATATAAGGTAAGATCGTAAACTTTTTGATCTCTGTTTATCGTATCAAGAGGAGTCAGAATACCTTTGGCAAAGTCGGCTCCGAACTGTTCCCGCACATTGAAACTTAACTTTCCTAAATCATCATAAAATGTTTTCACGCCAGCCTCATTGTAGTAGAATCCTTTATCTTTGCCATTCCAATAAGCAACATTCTGAATCTTAGCATCTATACCGGTAATCTCCCCGTTTACAGCTACATTAGCGAGTGTACCTCTGAAATCAGAAAATATATTCTTGACTGACTCACCGACATTAATGGTGTGTCCGGCTCCATTGATAGTGCCGTAATATGTTCCTAAAGGTACCTGAGCGTATATATCATCAATCAGTGTTATGTTCTGATACCGATCTATGGAGCTGCGGAATTCATTTAATAAAGAATTAAGATTCTCATTCGCTTCGCTCCCGTCTGCCACAGCCTCATCATAAGCAGTCTTAGCTTCATCTGTCAATCGTTTCAAGTGGGCCTGTTCGGACTCTGTTTTCCCGGACTGCACCTGAGTGTAGCCATTAATCTGATTGGTAAGAGCCGTAATCTCCGCCTGCTTATTATCCCGATTAGTTTTAGCCGTAGCCAGATTATTTTGCGCCGTTGTTAATTGACTTTTACAGCTATTATATTTATTCCAGTAATATTGCCAGTCGTTGTAGCAAGCCTGGCGAGAAGAATAACCCTGATAAGATGATACATAGACTAAATCATAAGTATAATTATTATCATTATTTTTTATCGTGGTTATAAGACTTGAAATCTGGGATACAACAGCACTTGCCGACTTCATGCCAGAGAAACTGACAGATGTAGTTGTGGACGAACCGGTATTACAAAAAGCATAACTGGTTCTAAGTGTTACAGTCATTCCCGAGCTGCTCCCGCTCAAGGCCGACTGAATTTGCGTAATAGCATTCTGTCCATACCCATTTTTAGTAGCAGATGCATCAGAACTCATATTATCGCACCATATAGTTATAGAACTCGAACCAATAGAGGAAAACATGTATCCTGAACCGGTAATTCTATTGGAGACATACCTGGTGACGACATCGATAAAACTCGATGGCCCACTTTTCAATTGCATATTAGTCTTCTCTTGAGGCCACTTTTGATAAATCTGCCATATAGGATCCTCTTTCTTACTATAATATGTTACATCGCTTTGCAGTGAACTGATCTGGGAGTTTAGGGAAGATATAGTAGAATTTATAGTGGCCAACTCGGCATTTTTCGTAGACAGATTGTCTTGCCATTCTCCTAACTGCTTCTCAGCAGCGTCATAATTACTTTTGGCCGCTTCGTATACCGCCTTTTTACTTGATATTATTTCTTGGATTTCCTTATATGAATTGTAGGCCGAATCAATTTCCTCAGTCGATACACCTCGACCACAATCCTTAACGACATCTACAAACTCCTGCCAAGTTAGAATCTCTCCGCCGGCGGTTTGTATTACGCTATTAGCGCC
>JAIEAO010000177.1 GCA_029071345.1 Muribaculaceae bacterium
TGTTTAGAGTGGTTGATAATTTTGAGTAGGGTTTGATATTCCAACTCTTTTGAGTAACTTTTAAAACAAACAATATGGATATCTTAGAAAAATTCGTTATCTTTGTTGTAGCTATAAAAAACTAAACCCGATAGCTTGAAAAGTCAGGGGCTACCGGGAATCAACGTTACAAAAATAATGATTCTATTTTTTATAGCCAAATATTGTGGGTAAAAAATCGTAAAACAAAATGAAATTTTCTGAATTTCAGTATATATTGTCTGAGGAAAGGATGCATCGCTACCTGTTGGCTTGTGGGAACGACACTCGGAAGACAATGACCCTGTATAGGTTAAACTTGAATCTGTCACAAGAGGTATTTACTTTATTAAGTTGCTTTGAGGTAGCTATAAGAAACGCTATTGACCGAATACTTATAGCATCACATGGTGTCGATTGGCTACGCGATGCCGTACTCCCCGGAGGGGTATTAGATATTCCGGGATGTCGGGACAGTGCCAAAATTATCAGGAAAGCATATCAGAGACTTATGAGAGACGGGTCATATACGCATCCTAAACTGCTTGCTGAAATGGAGTTTGGCGTATGGAAATATATGTTTGCCAATCCACAATACAGAGCAGTTGGCAGATCATTGCTTGCTATCTTTCCAAACAAGCCTCGTTCATCTGCAGTATGTCAGTACAACAACACTTATATCTTCAATGAACTGGACGGAATCAACATTCTTCGTAACCGTATAGCACATCATGAGCCTATATGTTTTACACGACGTCATCATGAAATTGATACATCCTATATTTTAAACGCTTACCATACTCTACACAAACTATTTTTGTGGATGGGTATTGATAGTTATTCTCTCTTATATGGTCTTGACCATGTTCAGTCGGTATGTTCTAAAATCAATAGTCTTAAAGCAAAATGCTAAATTTATCAAGGTAGATAGTATAAGATGAAAATATTAAAATTTATACTGATCTTTATTATAGCCTGTTTGTTGAGTCTTGCGATTGGGATATCGATAGGAGTATTATTTACTGACACCACTTTCCCGGAATTTTTTACAAAATTATCAAACATAAAAGTAGGGGAGATATTAATTGCGATCGGATGCGGTACTTTATACGTCATAGGTTCAGCAATATTATTAATCATAGCTCATGAAGCTGGGCATCTCGTATTCGGCTTAATGACCGGTTATAAGTTTGTATCCTTCCGAATTTTGAATTTCACTTTTATCAAAATTAACGGAAAAATCAAGGTAAAACGTTACTCCATAACCGGCACGGGAGGTCAATGTCTTTTGTCACCTCCCGATTTGTCATTGAAAGAAATACCTGTGTTTTGGTATAATGCCGGCGGGATAATAGTAAACCTCATAATACTTGTAGCACTGCTTCCTTTGATGTGGATTGTCAAGAATCCATTGGCATCCGAATGTCTGTTTGTGGCAATAGCTGTTGATGCAATCATGCTGCTTCTCAACGGCATACCTATTAAAGTCGGAGGACTCAACAACGATGGATACAATATCATCCAGCTACGCAAAAACCTTAAAGCAAAAAGGGGAATGGTAATGCAACTCCGAGCTAATGCTTTGATTCAGGAGGGAGTAAGACCGAAAGATATGCCTTCAGAATGGTTCTCTATACCCGAAAATATTAACTATAAAAATGCTCTTGAAACCGCTATTCCATTAATGAGTGCGTCTCGTCTTGTAGATATGGAGCGGTGGAATGAGGCGGAAAGAGAATTTGAGACTCTTTATAACCACAAGGAGGAGATGATACAGGTGTATGCTAATGAAATCACCTGCGAATTAGCTTTTATATATTTGGTTAAAGGTAAATTGGAGGAAGCTCGCAAGTTGCTTGACAAACCGATCATGAAATATGTGGAGATGTATAGCAAAATGATGTCGGGGAAAGGTCGACTACTGTTTGCTATAGCTTTATATATGGATAACGATAGGGAAAAAGCTGACAAAATTTATCGTGAGATACTTGATATAAGGTCGGAATATCTTCTGCAGGGAGAAGTAGAAAGTGATCTTGCCATTATGAAATCGTTGTTAAAATCGGTAGACGATCATTGATGTGTTTGGTTGTGATGTAGATAACTTTGAGTTAACAAAATTTAAATATTTCTTGAGGGATAAAATATTTCGTAACTTTGCATATCATAATATTTATGTCAATGCAATTTTTTAAATATATCAAATCAACATTCTCTCTCTCTTCAATTATAATGGTGGCCTCCATCTGGATGGCGCATCCGGTTACAGCCAAAGAAACTTCTTCTAAACATGATTTTACAGTCGTAATCGATGCCGGTCATGGTGGCAAAGATTTTGGTGCGGTAGACAACAACACCAAAGAGAAGGAGATAAACCTCGAAGTTGCCAAGAAATTAGCCGCCAAGATAAAGAAAGGGTGTAAGAATGTCAACGTGGTTCTTACACGCGACAACGATACTTTCATTACGCTTCAGGAGAGAGCCAAAATAGCTAACGACAACAAGGGTAATCTCTTTATTTCAATACACACCAACTCCGTCGACAAGAATAATCCCAAGCGAAAATCAGTGGCCGGTGCGTCGGTCTATGCGTTAGGTCTACATAAGGACAAGAACAATTTGGAGGTGGCGATGCGTGAGAACTCGGTTATTGAGCTTGAAAAGAATTTTGAGCAGAAATACAGCGGCTTCGACCCATCGAAAGATGAGTCTTACATCATCTTCGAGATGGCGCAGAAAAAGAATCTCGGGCAAAGTCTTAAGTTTGCCGATTTGGCCCAAAAGAATCTTGTGAGCGTGGCCGGTAGGGGAGACCGGGGAGTTAAGCAGGCCGGATTCTGGGTTCTGTGGGCCACTTCGATGCCAGCTGTGCTGGTAGAGTTGGATTTTATATGCAATCCTAATTCTGCTATATATATGGCATCGGAAAAAGGGCAGGAACAGATGGCCGAAGCGCTTTTCAAGGCTTTTGAAAAGTATTATGCGTCTGTAAATAGTCAGAAAAAAGTTGCTGCTGAAGAGAAGGTAATCGAAACAAAGAATAAGGAAGTTGAGGCAATGCCGGTTGTGGCTTCTGCACAACCTGTACAGAAACAATCAGTTGATGCTTCGGCTATCACTAACAGAGCGTCGACGGCTGCTAAACGCAGACGCAGATCGGATTCCGCAAGAAAACTTTCCGATTCAAGAAATGTAGAAACAGCATCGATCCCGCTGCATTCTGAAGCGGAGCGGTTACCTAATTTAGAGAAAAAAGATGAGCAGCCCTTAATCGCAGCGGTTGCTCCCGAAACATCTGCTCCTAAAGATAAAAAGGAGAAAAGGAAAAAGAAGGATGTTGCTAAAAAAGAGAATACGGTAAAAGCTACATATAATAATAAGACAGTGGTGATAAATAAGGATGGCTCGACGGCATTGGCCGACAGCAAAAATGCTAATTCATCTGGTCTGAAGCGTCATCATTCAATTTCGGGGTATCATTCAAAAGTGGAAAAACTGAAGACAGTATATAAGATTCAGATTCTCGCAAGTGCCGAACTTTTGAAACAGAACAACCCTGAATTTCGTGGTCTTACACCCGTAAAATCGTTTAAAGAAAATAATCTGTATAAATACACATACGGAGAGAGCGAAAGCAAGCAGGAAATGGAAACCTTATTAAAGCAGGTTAAGAAAGTTATTCCGGACGCTTTCATTATAAAAAGCCTGAAATAACTAATATAAGCGGCAATAATGACTCTTAAGCTAAAAATTTTTAGGTAAGTAGAGCTTCTTATATTTTAATTTTTACTATTTTTGTCAATTATTACAGAGGTACTCATAAAAAAGGTAACTCATTACATTGAAACCAAAGGTTATGAAAAAGATATTTAACAAAGAATTCATCATCGGCATCTGCGTGATAGTCGCAATAGTAATCCTCATCTTCGGAATAGACTATCTCAAGGGTATTAATCTCTTCAGCCCCGCCAATTTCTATTATGCTTCTTATGATAATGTAGCCGGACTTGAAATTTCATCGCCTGTAACCGTAGAAGGCTACAAAGTAGGTCAAGTAAGAGAAATTCAGTTCGATTATCAGAATCCCGGGAAAATAAAGGTGCTTTTGGCACTCAATAAGGATCTTCATATCCCGGTTGATTCCAAAGCTATGATGGGAACGACTCTCATGAGCGGCAACTTTATAAACCTTCGTCTCGGTAAAAGTGCTGAAAAGATCGCTATCGGAGGAGATATCCCTACAGTAGAGAATACAGATATGATTACGCAGCTTACAGACAATGTTCTTCCGGCCATGTATTCATTCCTTCCCAAGATTGATTCATTACTATGCAATCTTAATAAACTTGCCGGCGACCCTGCTCTCATTGCTTCAATCCAGCGCCTTGACGGCATCACGGCAGACATTAAGGGCACTACAGGTGCATTGAACGTTACAATGAAAAGAGACGTCCCCGCAATAATGAGCAATGCCAAGTCAATTACTATGGGACTAGATACAATCACTACAAATCTCGGCATCCTTTCGGCTCAGCTAAAAGCTTTACCGCTTGATGCAACGGTTGATAATGTCAATGCTCTTACCGCTAACCTCTCTCAATTCTCAAAACAGCTTAATGATCCGAATTCATCATTAGGTATGCTTATGAAAGACCCGGAATTATACAATAGCCTTCACCGCGTGGCAGCTGATGTAGATTCACTTATCGTGGATATAAAGAAGAACCCGAAACGATATATCAGTATTAAACTTCTCTGATGCTTATTTAGAATCATTCCAAATAAGATGAAAAATTAAGAGAGTTAGGAAATAGCCGATAAATAAAGAGATAATCTAATAATATTGCATTAGCCACATAGAATATCTATGTGGCTAATTCTTTTATTTACAGATACCTAACACACCAGAAACCGCCTAATTTAATGAATAAAGAGGCAGGTCATATAACATTCTAATACTCTTATAA
>JAIEAO010000178.1 GCA_029071345.1 Muribaculaceae bacterium
GCTCAGTTTTCTCATTGTCAGATACTCGCCGGGGGCAGTTTCTACAAATAGATGATCGGGATTATAGGCAAAGCCTTCCGGACGCTTCACTGTCAGCTTATGCACATTGCTGTTGAGACACTCAGCGATGCCGGTGCTGGCCTTGATTGTCCAGTAAACCGAACCCTCGGAATCCTCCGGGATGCCACCGAGCTCAGCAATCTTGTTGATCTCACTGATACGGAGAGTGGTCTTGGTGTCAACACCGAAATTCAAGGCATCCACCTGATAATAGATGTCAGACATATCGGGCTTTGTGGAGAACACCATTTTATAGAATACCAGAGTGCCGTCGCTGGTGACAGATTTATTCCACTCCACCTCGATCTCATCGCTTGGATTCTCCGTGGTCACGTCAATATTCAAATCCGACGTAACAATGTTAAATTCGCTCAGCTCTGTGTTGTGCTCACTATGCCAATCATAATCTGCGCATGATGTCAGCAGACCGGTGGCAGACACTGCCAGAGACATGAATAATGATTTATATGAAATTTTCATTTTATGACCAGTTTATCAATTACTTATTAATTGCCTGAACCTTCTACGCCATAACCGTCGTCCATGGTAGAAGAGGAAATCTCTGACCACCTCGGATTCTGCACAAGGTTTTTATCTTTGTAAATATCGCTGATAGGTATCGGCCAAAGACAAGCATAATCGGGGAAGACACGGGTTTCAAACACGGTGCGCTCATAGAAGTGAGATTTTCCGCGGGTGTCCTGTACGTTCATGCCGTGCATCGCGCCGCCGAATTTCTGAGGAGCGATAAGCCAGCGGCAGCCATCGAGGTAACGATAATCCTCAAAACAGAGCTCAACCTGACGCTCATGCTGGATAGCCTCACGCATGGCAGCCTGATCTCCGGGCACACGCACCTCACGGTTGCCATTGCCATAGCTGGGAAGATTGATACGGTCACGAATCATCTTGATAGCTCCCAGAACTTCGTTGAGATTTGCAGAATAATCAACCTCATTCAGGGCCTCTGCATAACCAAGCACAAATTCGGCATATCTCATCAGAATCTGAGAATGGGTGATATATGTACCGGTATTGGGATTGGTCTGAGCATCGATAAACTTGTTAGGCAGATAACCGGTCTGAGAATAGTTACGGTTTTCATTAATCGTACGGCCTGTGTTGCCACCATACCAGAATTCAACCATCGCCTGATTGCTCTTGGCGAGATATTTCATATTGTCGAAAGTGATTGTGGCATAGAATCGGGGCTCACGGTTGCAGTACATCTTGAATGTGCCGGCTTCAGTATATCCGTTATCCTGCTGCATATTCGAGAATCCGGATTCAGCATACGAACCGTCGTCTGCATAACCTTCATAGATGGGATTTCCTGCAGCATCATACTTACCGGTCTCACGGAGTTTCACCGGATAACCTGTAGATGTGAAGAATGCATCTACCATTTCCTGGGTTGCACCCCATCCGGCCCAACCGTTTACGAAGCGGGGCGACGGTGCAAGCTGCGGCTCATGGAAACCTTCGTTGAACGGACGGGCCCAAATCACCTCTGAGTTCCACTCATCCATAAAAATGTTGCGGTAAACCTGAACAGGGTCCGAGCCATTCTTGTAGAGAGACGGACCGGGATAGTCCATCACTGCCTTGCAGGCGTCGGCGGCTTTCTGCCAACGCGCCTGACGGTCGGCAGTGTTTGTGCCATAGAGACTACCTGAATTTGTGTAGTCCATAAGCTTTCTGCCATCAGGATTCTTCAGTTCCTTAAAAATAGGAAGGGTCTCGTCCTGATTATAAAGAGGAGAAGCAGCGGAAAGAAGTGCGCGGGCCTTGATACCGAGAACAGTACAGTTTGTGACACGGCCATACTCGATCTTGTCATCGCGGAAGTTTGCAAGACCGCCGATTTTCAGCACTTCGTCGCACTCCTTGACAATATAGTCGAAGCACTCTGAAGCCGTGGCGCGCATGAGCTGCATATCTGAAGTAGGAGCGGTTGCGCTGATCAATGGATCATCGCCGAAAAGGATCACCGGACCATACTGCTGTACGAGTCGCAGATAATAAAATGCTCTGAGGGCACGGGCCTCACACTTGGTTTTAGTAATTTCCCAGGGCTCGAGCTCTTTATTCTCATCGATGTGCTCCAGGAAATAAGTGGCCGCACGGATTCCACGATAATAATGGCGCCAATAGTTGCCGTAAGAGTCACCCTCCTTATCGGGTGCGAGCATGCCGAGATTTATCTTGGAAATTTCATATTCGGCGTATGTCACGTCGATTTCATCGCACGCACCGGCAAAAACATTACCGTTGCTCCACCAGTTCGGGCTGCGCACATACGAATACACGTTACCGAGGAAGTTGAGAGTGGCGTTGCGTGTCTGAAACACGTCTTCCATTGTCTGTTGGTTCTCAGGCTGATTGTCGAGGTAATCATCACATGAAGTCAACGTAGTTGAAGCAATTGACATCATTCCGAGAATGCTATATAAAATATATTTTTTCATTATTTCAAAATGTATTAACCAAAATCAGAATGAGAAATTGATACCGATGTTATAGCTTCGGGTGTTAGGATAGCTAAGACCATTTCCTTGACCTACTTCAGGATCCCAAAGCTTGAATTTCGAGAAGGTCAATAAGTTGTAACCCTGGAAGAATATGCGGGCAGAAGAGAGTTTCAGACGATCGGTGAAGCTTTTCGGGATATTGTAACCGAAATCCAAAGTCTTCATTCTCACATACGATCCGTTACGGAGCCAGAATGTAGAGTTTGCGTAGTTCTCCACATTGACCAAACCGTAGTCAAGACGGGGCCATTCTGCTCCGACGCCCTGGTTTTCGGGAGTCCAGCGGTTCACGATATTACCATAGAGCGACCATTTCGCAGATTCATCCATGAAGGGTTTCAGGTTTGATGCAGATATTGTGAAGTCACACTCCGCAATACCCTGGAAGAAGGCTCCGATATACCAATTGTTCCAGTCGACAGTAAAACCGAAACCGTAAGTGTAGCGGGGCACGGTCGGATTGCCGATATAACCCTTGTCGTAGTCATCGATTACGCCGTCACCGTTGAGGTCGGCATAACGGAGGTCACCGGGCTGCTGTTTGATACCTTTCAATTTAGCAATCGACGGATTGGCGATATCCTCTTCGTTGAGGAAGCCGAGGCAGGTGTAACCATAATTGGAGTAGAGGGAATGTCCGCGGGAATTCTGCCACTCATACGGTTTCTCCGCCGAGTCGTCATCAATAATAGTATTGTGGTTATAAGAAAGGTTTGCGCGAAGCATCAGGCGCACCTTATCCACATTGAGTGTATAGTCGGCTGATATCTCATAACCTTTATTGTCGATTATACCGAGGTTGCCGTAAGGAAGTTCGGTGATACCAAGGAAGTCAGGCACCGCAGCGCGTTTCAGGAAGATATTGTCGCGATGCTCCTTGAAGATATCGAATGCAAGATTAAGAGAGTTGTTGAAGAGAGTGACGTCGATACCGAAGTTATACTTTGTAGAAACCTCCCAGGTCAGGTCGATACCCGGACGTCCCACTGAGACACCACCCCAGTTGCGGTTAGATCCGTCGGCACCATATTTGAAGTTGCCGCCACCACCTACGGTTGAAAGGTAGATGAATCGGTCGCTGTTGCCGAGGTTGGAGTTACCGGCCTTACCCCACGATCCGCGGATCTTCAGGAGATCGAGCCATGTGGTCTGAGGGAAGAACGATTCATGTGTCGGAACCCATGAAAGACCGAACGACGGGAAGAAACCGAATCGGTGTCCTTTCGGGAAGTTCTCCGCACCGTTGTAACCGAAGTTTCCTTCGAAGAAGTAACGGTCATCGAAAGAATATGTCACACGTCCGGCAGTACCGATAGAGCGATAAGGCATCGCATCGTAGAGAGATCCGGCTGTGGTGTTGGAATAGTCAGTGAGATTGAAGAGGGCGAGAGCCGAAACCCTATGCTTGCGGTTGAACTCCTGATTGTACTGCAGGGCAGCCTCGAAGTAATACTGACGATGGCCCCAAGAGTTCTTGCCGTAGCCCCAGGAATCGCTACCGTTGTTCTGGTCCGTACGGACATAAATCAACTCATTTGTAATAGGATCTCGACCTGTAACATCGTATGTGATCATTGTGCCGGGAGTACGCTGCGTGTCGTTACGGCTCCAAGTGTCGTATGCACCCAGAATACGGGCCTCAAGACCGGGAAGCCAGAAATCGAATTTCTGAGTAATCTTCAGGTCAGCGCGGGTCTCGGCTGTATTGCGTTTGTTGGTACCCATCATGTAGATCATGGCGTAGGGGTTCTTCACCTCACCACCGTTAAGACGGTAAGGAATGCGATCATCCTCATATTTTGTAGGATAATAGATCGGATAAGCTTTCATTGCAGCCTCGAAGATTGCGCCCGAATCATAATAAGGTGTGCTGTAATCTGAAATCTCACCCTTCACACCGAAATCCACCTGAGTGGTCTTTGTGGGCTGCATGGTGAGGTTGCTCACAAAGTTGACACGGTTATAGTTCATGGATCCGTCGTAGCGCTCATCCTTGCGCACCTTATACATACCTCCCTCGTTGTAATATCCGATAGAGAAATAATATTGTGCAAAATCCGAACCGCCGGTGGTATTGACGTTGGCACGGAAGTTATGTCCGTTTTCGCGGAAGAGGGTCTTCATCCAGTTAACGTTAGGATAAAGCAGTGGATCCTCCCCGGAAGCGGTTTTGGCGATATAATCCTGAGTATAGACGGGATATCCGTTCTTATTCATGCTCGCCTCATTAGCCATCTGCATATAAGTGACACCGTCGGCAAGATCGGGAACCTGAATAAAGTTGGTCAGACCATAAGTTGTCTCAACCTTGATACGAGGCTTACCTTTGGAACCTTTCTTGGTCTGGATAAGAATTACACCGTTCGCACCCTTCACACCATAGACGGCTGTTGCGGATGCATCCTTAAGAATAGAGAAGGACTCGATATCCTCAGGACTGATAGTGGTCCAGGAACGTTCCACACCGTCGACGAGTACGAGGGGCGTGGCTACCGTAGTCGTGGCGACACCGCGCACCCAGATCTCAGTGTTGTCGTCGCGTCCGGCCTCACCGTTGCGTTGCATACCTGTCACACCTGACACTCGGCCGGCGAGCACTGATGAAAGGTTGGCAGTCGGCTGCTTGAGCTCTCCGGTGAACTTCACGTTTGACTGAGCACCGACAGTCGAAATCTTTCTTTGTGTGCCGTAACCTACGACCACAACCTCGTCAAGATTCTCATCCGATGGTTTCATCACGACGTTGATGTTGGTTCGCCCTTTCACGCTTATCTCCTGCGGCACATAACCGACAAACGAGACAACCAGGGTTCCCTTCTCATCACAATTTAAAACGAAGTTTCCGTCGATGTCAGCACTTGTGCCGATCGTCGACCCCTTCTGAAGAATTGTAGCTCCGATCATCGGCTCCCCACTCTCGTCAACGACTGTTCCGACTACGCGGATGTCCTTGGCATAGACTGACAGCGATCCAAGCGCCAATACTGATGCTAATAGAGCATGTTTCATGTTGTAATATTTGAAATAGTAATTATGATTTTTGAGTCTTTCAAATGGCTTAATCAAAATGTCTTCATGGCACTTTTAAAAATCCACAACAAAATTAAACCCTACATATATTTATTGTGTACCGTTCCGTGCCATTGATGTATACATATACGCCAAATTCCCTAAAAATTAGAGTTTTAACAGATTTGGCCGAATACGACACTTTTTCTATCCGGCCACCCCGTAAATCCGCGGTAAAATGAAATATGGACATGTATCACAACACGTCCATATTCAACAACAATCTTTCTTTACTTAACCTTTTTTACCTGCTTTCCGATTTGTTTGATTTAATCTTTAACTAACCAATTTATTTAACCTACTTTTTTAACCAATCATTAAATTAAGATCTATACTGTATCTCTTATTTCAACTTGTTTTCTATCATTCTTGCAATCCTTTTATGACCGAGGTCATTCGGATGCAGACGGTCGCGGTTCTTGTCGGCAATATAACGGGTGTTGGAATCCATTGCCGGAAGCAGCCCGCTTTCCGAGAAGAGATCGATTACAGGAACACTCCATACAGAACCTGCCTGCCGAAGCACATCCACATAATCATCGATATACAATCCCAAGGCGTTGGCATACTCTTCCGAAGGCTGAACATTGCTGTCGGAAAATTTAGCATAGCCGCGATGTATCGGTGTGAGGATCACAATATCTTTGTCGGGATATTCAGCCTTGAGAAGCCCCAGGAGATTATTGATGTTGCCGCAAAATGTCGACTTATCCGTTGACAATGTCCTGTGCTTTCTTTTCACATCCTTGCCGTTGGCGTTCACCACCTTTGTATCTTGGGTATAGAAAGACCCGAGAGGCATTGAGGCATTATAATCGTTTGTGCCGGCCCAGATGAAGATGACATCTACGGAATCACCCATCTCCTCCTTCATCTGCACTGCCTTACCGTAAAGATCTTTCCACTGAAAGCCGCTGACAGCGTAGGGGAACGGCTCAATGCCCATTGAATCTGCCAAATAGTTGTAGAAGCGTTTCTTGCTTACCCTCATTCCGGGATCACTCATGGAGTCACCGAGAATCGCAACCTTCTTCCCTTTCCATCCGGAATCAGAATTATCGGAATAAAGATTATCCAGCCAGGTTGTCAGATCCTTAACCCACTGCTTATGATAGGGCATTTGCTTGGGTCGGTAGGCCCATCCGTGCTTCCCTTTCGGATAGATGTGCATATCCACATCTACGCCGGCGGAGGTCAGGCTGTCGAAATAATCAAACGAATTTTTCACCGGCACCACGTCGTCATCTACAGAGGTTGAGATAAACGCTCTCGGGGTGTTCCCGTTCACCTGTTTCTCATTACTATAATATGTCACCAATTCAGCCGACGGATTCTTCCCGAGAAGATTTTCTCTTGAACCGCCGTGAGTAACCCCCTCCTCCATAGAGATCACAGGATAAATCAGCACCTGAAAATCGATTCTGGATTCATCGTCCATCGGGTGAGTCGCTACGGTGGAGGCAAGGTGCCCTCCCGCCGATGCTCCGCCGATACCGATTCTGTCGGGATTGATGCCCCATTGGGCGGCATTTCTGCGAAGAAGTCGTATCGCCTGACGTGCATCGTCGGCCGGAACTTCGTGATGGCCGTTTGGCAAGCGATATTTCAACACGGCAAGTGTGATTCCCCGGGAATTCAAATCTTCAGCCATGTCGCTACCCTCATGCTTGGAGGCAAGTCCGAAATAGGCACCTCCCGGACACATCAGCAACGCCGTGCCGTTAGGATTCTCGGCAGGATATACTGTCATTGTAGGCTCTGAGACATACATCACCCAATCGAGATTCTTAGCGTCTTCAGCATCGGGTGAAATCCCGTTGGATGTCGGCGCATTCTCCGTTTCCCAGAGTTTTATCTCTACAGGAGCCTTCGCCAAAGCATTGAAGACTATCAGAAGGAATGTCAATAATAATGTCTGTCTCATGGCTGATTTTAGTTACTTTGAGTTTTACGGTGCAATATTACATAAATTATTTAACATCCCAAGAGTATTCCGCTGCATCTTTTGTATACTCCCCTGCCAATATGGTTTATGCAGACATAGACACAATATTTGTCACAAATCTTTTTATTAAATTTGCGACAAGTCAAATTTAATTAACAACAATAAAACCCATGATTAGACTCATAAACAAGCAGAAACTTCTGGTTTTAGCAATCGCGCTCTTGTTCTCTTTAGACGGCGCGTCAAAACTTACGGATTACGTGAATCCATTGCTCGGCACCGCGACATTGTGGGAGCCGGAAGATTTAGGGTATGTAAGGAAACAGAAAGGACGCACATGGGGCGCGGAGGTGTTTCCCGGAGCCACGTTGCCGAACGCAATGGTGCAGCTTACGCCGGTGACGATGTGGCGGGCCGGAGGCGGCTATCAGTATGAAGACCCGACGATATTGGGATTCGCCCACACAGCTATGGGGCATTGGAATTATATCGACCTGCCGATTCTCCCCGTCACAGGTGAAGTTTCCGCCGATGATTATGCTTCACCTTTCAGCCATGACAAAGAGTCGGCTCGCCCCGGCTATTATCAGGTGTATCTTGACAGATATGGCGTAAATGCCGAATTGACTTCAACATTAAGAACCGGCATACACCGTTATTCATTCCCTAAAAAAGCAGAGAAGCGACTCCTTATAAATGTGGCCCATAATCAGAATAAAGTCAACGAATGGGATATAAAGCAGGTCGGACCCAATGCTTTCGCCGGAAATCAGGGTAAGGGGTTCTATTATTATGCTGTTACGGACCTTCCGATAAAGGATATTAAAATAGTTGAAAGCGGCAAGCCCGACGGAGCGCCGGTTGCGGTCATAGATTTTAAGAACAGCAAATCATCAAAACCATTGGAGGTTAAGGTTGGTATCTCAACAGTAAGCATTGAGAACGCAAAAGCTAATTTGGAGGCAGAATCACTCAATAAATCTTTCGAGAAGGTTGCGAAAGAGAGCGATCAAACTTGGGAGAACTTATTGGGGAAAGTGAAAGTGGAGGGCTCCACTGACCGTTACCGCAACCTTTTCTACACCACCCTCTACCGCGCTTCGCTCATGCCCCGTCTGCAAAGCGATGTAAATGGAGAATTCCGCGACAACCGCGGGCAAATCGTCAAAGACGCCGGTTTCAGATATTACACCAACCCTGCTTTCTGGGATGTTTACCGTAACCAGCTCATTCTTATAGGTATGCTTCAGCC
Source organism: Muribaculaceae bacterium (assembly GCA_029071345.1). Taxonomy (GTDB): domain Bacteria; phylum Bacteroidota; class Bacteroidia; order Bacteroidales; family Muribaculaceae; genus Lepagella. The sequence continues at coordinate 8,858 of JAIEAO010000178.1, forward strand.
GGAGGTGGCTCTTGACATTATCAAATCAACGATTGACCGAGGTGAGAAGAGCGGTGGATATATCCCTACATATTTCCACGGAGACCATGCCCCGACATTCGTAATCGGCAGCTATAAGCGTGGCATCAAGGATTTTGACCTTCAGAGAGCATACGCCCTCGCGCTGAAAAGCGCGACAGTGCCGGGAAGGAATGGCCGCCGTTATCTGGAGGAGTATATGAAGAACGGTTACATCACAGATGAAAACCTCCCCGACTGTCCTTTCTATGAGGAGCATAAGGGTGGTGTGACCAAGACTCTCGAATATGCCTACGACGACTATGCCGTGGCCCAGATAGCAAAAGAATTGGGAGACACCGACAATTACGAAATGCTGATGAAAAGGTCGGAGAACTACAAGAATGTTTTCGATCCCTCAACAGGATTTTTCCGTGGCAGAGTGGAAGGCGGAGGCTGGATGACTCCCTACAATCCCGATATGCCTTATTTTCAGCAGATGTATCGTGAAGCCAATGGTTGGAATGCGTTGTTCTACGCTCCTCATGACCCGAAAGGTGTGATTGCGCTCTATCCCTCGGCTGAAGCCGTCGACCAGAAACTTGACTCTTTGCTAACCACTCCCTGGTGCGGTCTGGAGGTGTCGAACATGACCGGCTTTATCGGCAATTACTGTCATGGCAACCAGCCGGGACATAATATCCCGTACACCTACTATTTTATTGGTAAACAGGAGAAATCTCAGCAACTTCTCAACCAAATCATGGACCGCTTCTATGATATGGGTAAAGATAAATTGGCCTACGCCGGAATGGATGATGCCGGGGAAATGTCGGCATGGTTTGTGCTTAATGCCATTGGTCTTTACACCTATTCTCCGGCCGATCCCGAATATATCGTAAGTGTACCGCTCTTCGACAAAGTGACCTTCCAGCTTGGCAAACAACCCTTTACAATCGATAAGAAAGGTAACGGCACTAAGATTGAAAAGATTCTGGTCAACGGCCAACCACTCGACGGTTACTTCATCAACCACACACCCCTGACCACCGGAAGCCGCATCGAAATCCACACCAACTAAAAAAGGAAACGCATAGAAACTAAAAAAGCCGGGCTAAATGCCCGGCTTTTTTATTGGAAAAATATCAAAATATCTGTTTAGGAGATAATCATCTTTTTGACGGAGGATCCTTTGCGGCAGATGTAGATCCCTTTTTCGGGATGCGCAACCTTGATACCCTGAAGATTATAGTAAACGGTCTCCTCCTCGCTGTCGATAAAATTTTCTTCAACGCTATTGGTGTTATTCTCCAATTCCGGGACGTCATATTTCTCTACGTTGAGGATATTGTCGCCCGTTGGAACTATGATCCATTTCGAGTAGTCGCCGTGCTTGAGTGTAAGCTCGTATGTTTCAGGATATACCTGAGTCTTTCCAGCCACATCGTTCTTATCAGTCGGACTCCAACGGTTAGTCGGCAGTGTCCATTCGCCATAGAAGAGGCTGTAAGACTTAGCAGAAGGATTGGTAATCTCCAGACTTCCTTTCCCCCATGTGGGCCAGGTATATTTGATATATACCGAGCCGTCATCGTCTCCTGTCTCCACAAAATGCCATCCCGGCATGTAGGATGTTCCCCATTTGTTGGTAGTCTGCCCCGCGTTATCCTCTGAAAGGACGTTACGGCCGTCGACAGCCCAGCCGTAAGGGTTGCCGTTAGATGAGATGCGGTAGCCGTCGTTAAAGGGAACTATTGTCAGGAGCGAACGTCCTTCCTCATCGGCAAGATTCGGTTCATTGCTTCCGATACCCTCACCGACTGCGAGCCATTTCTGAGCGCCAACGTTGTAAATATAATAGGCATCGGTGATCGGCTGAGCTGTCGATTCCACTTCCTCAATGGTGAATTTATCCAGATTGGGAGCCCACTTGTTATCCTGTTTTGCAATGTAAATGGTGTGGAAGCCGCGAGTAAGTTCCAATTCGAAGGTAACCGATCCGCTTTTATCAAATCCCCAGCTGCCGGTGGAAGGACAGGTTAATGTATAATCCTTGTCATCAACCGTCACAACGAGGTCGCGAGGTTCGTATGTGGAATAATCTACTGTTAATTTATACGTTGCGGTATGAGGTGCGGTATATCCGAGTTTCAGGTATCCGCCGTTACCGATCGACCCTACCATTGTGCCTCCCGAGCAATTTTCATCAGCAACGTCCTGCGCAGAACCGAACTTCACCGCGTGCTCTGCCTCGTAAACATTCTCTTTCCAAATATTGGACTCAAGCAAGGGGATAAGCACCGATTCCATCACAAGATAACCTCCGCGACCGGGGTGGAGATTGTCACCGTGGGTATTGCCGTTTACCGGCCCCCGGTACTCATATTTCATGTAGTTATAGTCGCCGGTGTACTGGAAGTCTCCAAGCACGGTGCCGAGAGTCAGGGCATCAAAATAGTTGCAATAAAGATACCCGTTTTCCTCACAATACTTCTTGATTTCTTTATTATAACTGATATACTTGTCAACCTGGCCCTTGCTCCATCCCGACGGAGTGATGGTTGCGAATATCGGCGTGATTCCGGCCTCTACAGCCAGCTGACCCATCGCCTTGTTGTTCTCAAGCACAGATTCCCATGTTTTGCCGCTGTTGTTGATGTCGTTGATACCTCCGGCTATAACCACCATCAGGGGTTTAAGGGCCACAACGTCCCGAGAAAAGCGCGAGAGCATGGATGGAGTTTCCTCCCCGGCTATTCCACGGCAGATGGCGCCGTTGTTACCGAAATATTCTCCATGCTGATATTGCCAGAACTCCGTAATCGAGTTTCCCATCATCACGACCCTGCGGCCACTCTGAGGCTTCTTTGCATCCGACGCGTTGTCGTTTGTGCTCCATGCGAATGCACTCCCACAAGCCAATATGCACGTTACGCCGGCTAATATTATTGATTTATTCATATATCCAATTGATTTTATTATTCTATTACAGCAGCATAACCACCGTTGCGGGCCATTTTCACCTTAACGGTGTCACCTTTCTTGACTTTCTTAACATTCTTGATATAGTGCATAGCCTGAACTGGTGCGTTCACACCGTCTTCGTATGACGTCATGGTGTATTCGCCATCGCCGAGGAAATCGAGCACGATGTCGAATTCGCGCCATTGCTGGTCATTGTTGGTCATGCCGCCTACATACCATTTGTCACCTTTCTTCTTTGCTACAATCGAATATTCTCCGGCTTTTGCCTTGAGTGCTTTTGTAACATCAGACTGAACAGGAATGCCTGCGATGAATCGGGCGCAATCCTCATTAGCCCTGTAGAGTGTAGGATTATCCGCAAGCATCTGAATACCTGTCTCCCAGAGGATGTAGAGAGCCATCTGATAGGCGCGCGTGCCGATACCGCCGGAGTTGGGACGGTCGCAACGATATTTTTCGGGTTGATAGCTCAACATCGCTCCCGGAGTATAATCCATAGGACCCACTGCGTTACGGAGATAAGGCATATAAACGCTGTTTTCGGGGCGGCAGCCTCCCATTTGTTCCATTCCCCTTACTCCCTCGTAAGAGAGTACATTAGGATATTTATATTCAAGACCCGCGGGTTTGAATGAGCCGTGGAAGTCAACAAAAAGACCATTCTTGGCAGCCTCTTTCGCCACTCGCTCATAATAGTTGACCATCCACTGGTCGCTGCGGTCCATAAAGTCAATCTTCACACCGTCCACACCCATCTTGGCGAAATTCTCAAAAAGTTTGTCGAAGTTATTTTCCACCGAAAGCCAGGTGAGCCACAGGATGATACCTACGTTTTTGCTCTTGGCATACTTGATAAGTTCCTGAAGGTCAAGATTGTCGTTCGGAGTAAAGGGATCCTGTGTGCGTTTTGCCCAACCCTCGTCGAGAAGAACATAGTCTACACCGTAATCAGATGCGAAATCTACGAAATATTTATAAGTGTCAGTGTTACAGCCGGCCACGAAATCCACATCCGGACCGTAAGGCACACAGCCGTTCCACCATTCCCAGGTAGTGGTACCCGGCTTGATCCAGGATGCATCGGCAATCATGTTGTTCTCAGCCAAACGGGCCGTCATAGTGTTCTCGATTATCTGACCGTCGTTGGAAGTGACTACAAAATATCTCCAGGGGAATGCTCTCTTACCTGATGTTTTTGCAATATAATCAGCCTCTTCAAGAATTTTGACACTGCGGTCTCCGTCATCTCCGAATTTCAAAGGCACTTTCGGGAATATACCATTGAGCTTGTCGATGCCATTGCCGGGATTGAGGAACATTGCCGGATAGTCGGTCAAGGCGGATTCGCTGATCAGAACCTTCTTGTTGCCGTCGAGTTCCACCAGCAGGGGCAAGAGAGTGTATTTATTACCCGATGCGTTCCACTGCTCGGGTGAAAGATTAGAGTAGCTTTCCTCGTATGAGGTCTTGAACCCTCCCGCGAGCTGACCGTGGAGCTTATATCCTGCGGGGAGACCTACACTGAAAACTTCATTGTCAACCTCTACCATTCCCTTCATATCGGTAATCACACGGTAAGCCGCGCCGTCGTTGAACGCACGGAACTCCACTGCATAATTCCCTTTGAAATTGAGGAGTATCTGATTGTAGGTGTTGTCGATTTCCGAAAATTTGTAAGCTACTGTCGGCTTGATGGTTTCCTTTACCGATTTTTTGCTCACTTTGCTCACCTTCGGATTTTCACCGAGAGTCTTGCCGTTAAGTGTTAAGGAGATCACGCCATCGGTCAGAACCGGGGAGCCCCCCAATTCTATGGAATATCCGATTTTATTGCTTACATCGACTTTGACGGCGAGGTTGCCGTCGGGAGACTCAACTGTGTAGGTTGACGCGGTAGCTGAAAATGCTACGGCTGCTAAGACCGCAGTTGAAAAAGACTTTAAGTTCATGGTGGTTATTAATTAAATGTTATTGTTTTCGAGATTCATGGTATGTCATCAACCGGATCGTCGCAACATCACCGATGCAAAATTATAAAACAAATAATTCATCCTTGTTAAAAAGATTGCCAATATAGTGTTGTCGCCCATATTATATTATATAGTGCCGAGGATGGATGTATATTTCCCTGCCAAAGGTGTATAAACCTCTAAATTAGCATCTTTTTCACTAAATCTGCAAAATAATATACTTTATTGGAGTGATTTATTGGTTAACTTTGCCATACAAACAAACATAACGCAGAATCATGAAAAATTTCAACAGATGTCTTATCGCCTCGCTCCTACTCGTTTCAGCTCACACCGCAATGGCCGATGACTGGGGCGGCATTGAAAGATATGCTAAAGCTAACTCCGAACTGGCTCTTCCGGCCAAAGGTGAGCACCGTGTAGTATTTTTAGGAAATTCCATCACAGAGGGATGGTATAGGGATCACCCCGGTTTCTTTAACAGCAATAACTATATCGGCCGAGGAATCAGCGGACACACTTCATATCAGTTCCTCGTGCGCTTCCGCGAAGATGTGATAAATCTGAAGCCGGAAATCGTAATCATAAACGCTGGAACAAACGACTGTGCGGAAAACACCCGACCGTTTGATTTGGAAATGACTTTCGGCAATATCAAATCTATGGTGGAGCTGGCGCAGGCCAACGGCATCAAGGTGATTCTCTCCTCGGTGCTTCCGTCCGAAAAATTCGGTTGGAACAAAAACGTTACCGATGCCGCAGATCGAATCGCTGCCTTGAATGCTAAAATCAAAGAATACGCAAAGGAAAAGAAACTTCCATATGTGGATTATTATAGCGCAATGGTCAGCGGACCGGAACGTAAATTGAATCCGGCTTATACCAACGACGGTGTGCATCCCACTCCAGCCGGTTACGACGTAATGGAATCTATCGTAAAGCCTGTGATTGACAAAACAATCAAGAAAAAATGAATTTAAAAAATATCCCCGTCCGATAATTAATCCGCTATATTATGCTTAAACGGTTTCTTCTTTCTTTAGCAGTAATCTTATCAGTCGCTTCCGACGTCTGGGCGGACTCTGCAATCTATGCTTGCGGACACATGAGGCGCGAGCGTACCATAACGATACCGAAACTTAAGATGTCCGGCTATACGACAGTGATTCTGTTCAATCTGAACGTGGAGGCCGATGCATCACTCTGCACAGATTATAACTGGGCTACGCAAGAAGCGCGTGAAGCCGGTGGAATCGTATGCCGGAACGGTGAATACATATTTGACCGTTTTCAGCCTTACTACACACAGGATATTAAAGACCTCCTGACACCGCCGACCTCCGTAAATCGTGTGGAAATATGTATCGGAGGATGGACCAACGGCTCTTACGGACATATAAAGAATCTCATCAACGCCTACGGCACGGGGGAGGAAACCGAGCTTTACCGAAACTTCAAAGCTCTCCATGAAGCGATTCCTGAGATTGTGGCCGTAAACAACGATCAGGAGCAGGATTACGACGTGGAGATAGCCACGGCATTCCATAAAATGCTTGCCAAAATCGGTTTTAAGACCTCGGTTGCACCATATACCAACAAAAATTTCTGGCAACGGCTCGTTTCGAACCTTAATGAAGAACCGGGAACAGTGGACATGGTGTATCTGCAGACATACGCCGGAGGTGCGAACAACAAGCCTCAGGACTGGCAGGTGTTCGGGGATGTGCCGATGTGGGTAGGATTCGATTGCGAGGCAAGCGGCGACATTGACGCCATGAAGCAGCTGATGCAGAATTTCAACCAAACGGGCTTAGTCTCAGGAGGATTCTTATGGAACTATAACAATGAGGCGAGGAATGTCAACGAGTGGGCCACCACTATCAACAGAATATTCGACTCAGGGGCCGTTCGGGATGAAGATGCAGCCGTCACGCTCTATGAGAAGCGTAACTATGGAGGATATTCGGTAAAACTCGCCGAAGGGATCTATAATCAGGGTGATCTGGCCGCACGCGGAATCCCGGTTAAGGGCGTCATGTCTCTGCAGGTGGGAAATGGGTATAAGGTCACTCTCGATTCCGGAAGTGATTTAGATGGAGTTTTACAGGAAGAATTCACTGGTAATAAAGATTATATAGGCCCTAAATGGGTAGCGCGCGGTGTCTGCTCCCTGAAAATCGAGAAAAATGATGATGGGGGAAGCGGGGTCTCAGAACTGTTGGAATCTTCTGACCTTACGCCGGAGATTTATGATCTCTCAGGAAGAAAGGTTTCCAATATAGAGAATCTAATGGGCGGGGTCTACATCGTAAAGAAAGGATCCTCAATAATCAAACAAATTATAAAGTAATCATATATCAATGAAAAAGACAACATTATCTATCTCTGCGGTGCTGGCACTGCTGTCGGTGATGCCGGCTTATGCCGGAGAGACCCCGGTGTGTGCGGCAGACCAAACTTCTGTCAACGCAAAGAGTATCAATTTTAATAAAACCAACCGTCCTGACAAAAAAGACAGGCTCTTCCATTCAAAGGAAGTGGAGAAACAGATCAAACGTGTCAAGGGAATGCTGACCAATAAGAAATTGGCATGGATGTTCGAGAATTGCTTCCCTAATACGATCGACACCACCGTGCACTACCGCGTAGGTGAAGACGGCAAGAATGACACTTTCGTTTACACCGGCGACATCCACGCTATGTGGCTCCGAGATTCGGGTGCGCAGGTCTGGCCTTACGTTCAGCTTGCCAATTCAGACCCGGAACTGAAAGCGATGATTGAGGGTGTGATCCGCCGTCAGTTCAAATGCATCATCCTTGACCCCTATGCCAACGCTTTCAATGACGGCCCGACAGGCGGTGAATGGATGAGCGATAACACCGATATGATTCCCGAGGTGCATGAGCGCAAATGGGAAATCGATTCGCTCTGCTATCCTTTACGCTTGGCTTACGAATATTGGAAAGTGACCGGCGATGACAGTATCTTTGACAACGAGTGGCTTGTGGCTATGAATAAAATCTATGACACATTCACCACCCAGCAGCGCAAATCGGGTCATGGACCCTACACTTTCACGCGCCGGACAGACCGCTCCTTTGACACATTGAGCAACAACGGCATGGGTACACCCGTAAAGCCATGCGGACTTATTGCGTCCGGCTTCCGTCCCTCTGACGACGCGACAACCCTGCAGTATCTCGTGCCCTCCAATTTCTTCGCTGTGGCGTCCCTGCGTAAGGCTGCCGAAATTCTGTCGACCGTGAATAAGGATGCCGAATTTGCCAACCGCTGCACCGCGCTGGCTAATGAGGTTGAGAATGCCCTGAACGAGCACGCCGTATATGACCATCCTAAATATGGCAAAATCTATGCCTTCGAGGTTGACGGTTTCGGCAATCATCTTCTTATGGACGATGCAAACGTGCCGAGCCTTTTGGCTATGCCCTATCTCGATGAGATGGATGTAAACAATCCCGTGTACCAAAATACGCGTAAATTCGTATGGAGCGACAGCAACCCCTACTTCTTCAGCGGCGTGGCCGGTGAAGGTATCGGAGGCCCGCATATCGGCTATCAGATGGCTTGGCCGATGAGCATTATGATGAAGGCGTTCACAAGCACCGACGATAATGAGATCAAAGACTGCATTGCCATGCTGCTGAACACAGATGCCGACACAGGCTTCATCCACGAGTCTTTCAACGTGAACGATGCCTCAAACTTTACCCGCGAATGGTTCGCATGGCAGAACACCCTGTTCGGCGAATTGATTCTCAAGCTTGTGAATGAGGGCAAGACAGATCTTTTGAACTCAATACCCGCCAATTATCAACGAGCCGAACGTTAACAAAGACACCTGCAGATATGAGACCGCTTTTGCTGTTTGTTTCAGCACTGATGATTCCCGCATCGGTGCTGGCAGCCAACCCTTTTGCCTCATTTAAAGGCGATATCGACCCTGTGACGGTGGGAAACAAGGTGTGCAAAAGGTTTGTGGAGACCCCTCATCCGAATTTTGACGCGAATCCGCAACCCACGCGCGAAATAACATATCCTGAGACCTGCGCGTGGTTGGGAGCCCTGCGGTATGCCGAGAAAACAGGCGACACCGTTCTGGTGAATCAACTTGAGCAGCGTTTCCTCCCCATTGTGGGTGAGGAGCGCCGTCTGCAGCCGCTTCCCGATCATGTCGACCACAGCGTATTCGGCACTATACCTCTGCAGCTGTATATCCTTACGGGTAATCCGCTGTATCACAGCATGGGGCGATGGTATGCCGACGCACAATGGAATCTTCCTGTCACCAATGATGAGAAGAGAGCGGCCAAAGACAAGGAATATTCCGACAAAGGTCTTTCATGGCAGACAAGATACTGGATCGACGATATGTTTATGATTTCTGCGCTTCAGGGTCAGGCATACCGTGCTACAGGCGATAAGAAATATATCGACCGCGCAGCGCATGAGATGGTGGATTATCTCGGCAAGATTCAATGCCCCAACGGTCTTTTCTATCACGCCGAGGATGCCCCTTTCCATTGGTGTCGCGGCAACGGCTGGATGGCAGCCGGTATGACCGAACTCCTTTCTCTCCTTCCCGAAGACAATCAGAACCGAGATGCCATCATGAACTCTTTCCGGAAGATGATGGAGACATTGGCGGGTTATCAGAAGCCAGACGGCCTTTGGGCGCAGCTTGTAGACGACCCCTCGGTGTGGAGCGAGACATCCGGATCGGCTATGTTCCTCTACGCCATGATCAGCGGTGTTAAAAACGGTTGGCTTCCTGCTAAGAAATATATGCCTATCATTGAGAAAGGTTGGAAAGGACTCGTAAGCCATATTAATTCGGAGGGAGACATCGACGGTGTGTGCGAGGGTACAAACCGCACTAATGACCGCGATTTTTATTTAAACCGCCGCACACTCCCGGGTAATATGCATGGACAGGCCCCCGTGATTTGGTGTGCCACAGCAATGATCGACTGATGAAGAGATTTATCGAGTTGTTTATATTGGCCCTGCTCTGCTTTGCCTCTCTTCCTGCATCGGCTGAAAACGGCTACGATCTGTGGCTCCGTTATCGGCCCGTAGAGAAAAAATCTCTCCGCAACCATTATGCTTCCAGGTTTTCCAAAGTCTACGTGCAGGATGACCTGGGGGCTACCGGTGATGCAATAAAGGATGAGCTGGATCGCGCCCTCTACTCTATGATCGGGAAACATCCTGAATATGTAGCCGAAAAAAAGGATGCCAAGCTGATTATAAGCAGCGGCGACAGCGGCGAGGGATTCTCAATTAAGTCGAAACCCGGTACACAAGTTACAGAGATAATAGGAGAAGGTCCTGTCGGTGCATTATACGCCACTTATGCCCTGCTACATGAAATGCAGATGGGTAAACTGCTCGACAATCTCGACATTGAGCGTCGGCCTGAAATAAGCCGGCGTGTGCTCAATCATTGGGATAACCTGAACGGAACAATCGAACGAGGTTACGCAGGCTACAGCCTTTGGAACTGGGAGCGTCTACCGCATGACATAGATCCGCGCTTGATCGATTACGCGCGTGCAAATGCCTCAATCGGCATCAACGGCGCTGTCGTAAACAATGTTAATGCAAGCGCCCGAAGTCTTGACCGTGATTGGCTCGTGCGCCTTAAGGGTCTTGCAGATGCGTGGCGACCGTATGGGATAAAGGTATATCTCACCGCCAAATTCTCCGCTCCTATCGAGATAGGAGGATTAGCCACTGCTGACCCGAAAGATCCTGCGGTTGCGGAATGGTGGAAGAAAAAAGCAGATGAAATCTACACCCTGATTCCCGATTTCGGTGGATTCCTTGTGAAAGCTAATTCCGAAGGTCAACCCGGTCCGCAGGACTACGGCCGCACTCATGCCGAGGGCGCCAATATGCTTGCTGAAGCACTCGAACCTCACGGAGGTATCGTGTTCTGGCGCGCATTCGTTTACCGCAACGACCGCAATCACGACCGCATCGTAAGCTCATATGAGGAATTCCACCCCCTTGACGGCAAATTTAATGATAACGTAGTGCTTCAAGTCAAGAACGGTCCGATCGACTTCCAGCCACGCGAACCGTTTCATCCCCTTTTCGGAGGGATGGATCAGACATCAGTCGGTATGGAGTTCCAGATCACGCAGGAGAATCTCGGTCACGCCGGGCATCTTGTCTATCTCGGTAAACTTTTCTCCGAAGTGCTGCTCTCCGACACTGACGGCAACGGGAGGAGTGTCGCCGACGTTTTGAAGAGCGGTAAAATCTCGGCAATTGCCGGAGTATCCAATATCGGATCTGAAATTAACTGGACCGGGCATCCTTTCGGACAAGCAAACTGGTATTCCTTCGGACGTCTAAGCTGGAATCCTGAAGAATCTCCCGAAGATATCGCGGAGGAATGGATAAGGCTGACACTGACTGACGATGATCAGAGCGTTAAGACAATCAAGGATATGATGGTTATGTCGCGAGAGGCGGTGGTGAATTATGAGATGCCTTTAGGTCTCAATCACATTATGAATTACGCCACTCACAACGGTCCCGAACCGTGGCATCACGACCCCGTTTGGTCGGCATACGACTATCATAAAGTGTCGTGCGACAGTATCGGCGTCGACAGGACACTTAGAGGAACGCGGGCAACCGCACAGTATAAGCAGCCCATCTGCGATAAATTTGATGATTTATCCTTGTGCCCCGATGAATACCTCTTATGGTTTCATCGCCTCCCTTGGGATTACAAGATGCGTTCGGGGCGCACGCTATGGCATGAACTCGTGTACAAATACAACGAAGGTGTAAACCAGGTGGAATCTATGATTTCTGATTGGGATAAGGTCTCAGCGCATATAGACAAGGATCGCCACAAACGTGTGGCCGCGTTGCTGCGTCTCCAGCTTGAGGAAGCAAAATGGTGGCGCGACGGTTGCCTCCTGTTTTTTGACAGCTACGCCCGGAAAGGGATTCCCACCGATTATCCGCAACCTCAACATTCTTTAGATTATTATAAATCGATACCTTTCCCATACGATTGGGATGGCTACTATAAATAATTGCAATGAAAAAAGCTCTGATTTTATTGGTCTGCCTCTCTTCATGTCTCCCGATTTTCAGCAAAGAGAAGTCTTTTGAAGACCGAGCTAAGGAATTGACGGAATATTATGAGGCAAACGGCAGCCACAAATGGCTCTACGGAGTGTTCCGTCAGCTTTCCGCATACGCCAACGGCAGCCCAATGGCAGATGAAGATTTCGATGACATACTCGCGACTATCAAGAGCAACCATGATTGCAATGATTTTACCCTCAACGGCCTGCTCCGCATGATTTATCTCGATAAAAAGCCTAACCGAATATCACGAAATGTTAAGGAGAGGGCAAAGGAGAGAATTTTAGATTTCAAATATTGGTGGGATGATGCGCGTCGCGACACCACCTACCGATGCTATCACACCGAAAATCATCAGGCCCTTTATCATACCGCCGAACTCTTGGCCGGACAGCTCTATAAGAATGAGGTCTTCACCAACGGGATGACCGGGCGTCAGCATATCGACCATGCCCTTGAGCGGCTACGCCCCTGGCTCGACTACCGCTTCCGCTTCGGTTTCAGCGAGTGGCATTCCACTTATTACGACGTTGAGGCGCTGCTGCTCGTGAACCTCTATGAATTCGCAGAAGATAAGGAAATCAGGCGCAAGGCAGAGAATGTGCTGAACATCCTTATGTTCGACCTTGCCCTGAATCAAAAGAACGGCTATCTTTGCGGCAGCAGCGGTCGTACATACGCATCATCCCTGCTATCGGGCATACACGTGACTACGCCGCTATCCTATGTGGCATTCGGTACCGGTGACTGCAAGGGTGACGAGATCACGGGCGCTGTGGCCATAGCCACAAGCAGTTACCGCTGCCCCGAAGTGATTCGATCCATTGCCACTGACTCGTCGCTGACCTACGAGAGCCGGTTGAGGACGAGTCTCAACGTTGAGGATGCGGCCGCATACGGCATCGACTATAACAAGGAACTTGACTGTCATCTCTTCTGGGGTATGCAGGAATTTATACACCCTCTTGCCATCAGAATGTCGAAGAATATCTCCGAAAAATATGATACATGGCCCTATCGCGATTATGACCGCTATATCGACCTTTACGAAAAGGAGATGCAGGAAAAAGGTTACACAGAGAGCCGCGATCGTTTTGCTCTCAGCGAGGCAAATGTAGTTACGAAGCGTACGCCCCACTATCTGCTGAGCACCACCGCCGACTACCGCAAAGGGCGTCAAGGTTATCAGCAACTCGCATGGATGGCAACCTTAAGTCCGAAAGCAGTGGTCTACACCAATCATCCCGGCGGAACCAATCTGCGGCAATCGCCCAACTATTGGGCCGGAACGGAAAACCTTCCCAGAGCCGCACAACATGGCAACGTAGCCATATGCGTCTACAATATCCCCGAAAACCACAATACCCGTTTCACCCACGCACATTTCCCCGTCAAGGAGATGGGCGATGTAAGACAGGAAGGCAACTGGATATTTGGGTGCAAGGATGGTGGATATATCGCGTTGTACTCCTCGGTCTTACCTGAATTAAAAGAGGATTTCCGCGGAGAACTCTGCGACCTTGTGGCAGACGGCACATCAAATATATGGCTATGCGAGATGGGCACTGTCGACGAATGGGGATCGTTCGATAAATTTGTAGCCGGAATAAATAGTGCTGACATAAAATGCGAGGATGGCAATATCATATACTCCTCCCCCACCTCGGGAACAATCGGCTTTGGATGGGATGCACCTCTGACCGTAAACAACGACACCATCGCACTCCGTCATCGCTACCGCTACGACAACCCATTCTGCCGTGCCGACCTCGACACAAAAAGAATCGAAATCACCCACCGCGGTCGCACCCTGACCATGACCCTTTGAGACTGTGATCCTTTAACCCTCACCCTAACTCGCACTGGGCTTCAATCTGGTGTGCGCAGCTTTTAAAGTTTTGGAGAGGTCAAGGTGCCGGTGATTGCGTCTATTTCGCGCAGTTCTTCGGTTGAGAATTCAAGATTAGAAAGGCTACGGATGCTGTCGCTGAGCTGTGCTACGCTGCTGCTTCCGACAATTACCGACGTAACCTTATCATCTTTCAGCAACCAGGCGAGCGACATCTCAGCCAAAGTCTGACCGCGACGGGCAGCTATGGCATTCAATCGATTTAGGCTCTCCACAAGTTCCCGGGTGATCGACTCTGCCTTGAGAAATTTTCCTTTCGATGCTCTCGAGCCCTCGGGCACACCATTGAGGTATCGGTTGGTGAGTACACCTTGCTCCAAAGGTGAGAATGCCGTAAAGCCGACACCGCTATCCGCTGCCTGCTGCAATATCCCCGACTTCTCGACACCGCGGTCGATCATGTTGTAGCGACCCTGATAAATCAAGCACGGCACATCGTGCGCCGCGAGATACCTGTAGGCGAATTCAGATGCCTCATAGGGCCATTTAGAGATTCCAACATACAGAGCCTTACCCTGACGCACGATATCTACCAATGCCTGCAGCGTCTCCTCCATCGGAGTGGCAGGGTCAAAACGGTGACTGTAGAAAATATCCACATAATCAAGGTTCATCCGCTTCAGGCTCTGGTTCAGAGATGCCATCAGATACTTGCGCGATCCCCAGTTGCCGTAAGGCCCGGGCCACATATCGTAGCCCGCTTTGGTGGTGATGACCATTTCATCGCGATAAGGACGGAACGACGACTGCATCACGCGTCCGAACGTCTCCTCCGCCGACCCGTACGACGGACCGTAATTATTGGCGAGATCGAAACAGGTGATTCCGTTATCAAAAGCGAAATGCAGCATATCGCGGCTGTTTGCGAAAGAATCCACATCCCCGAAATTGTGCCACAGACCTAATGAAATGCGAGGGAGTAGCAGACCGCTTCTTCCGCATCTCTCATACTTCATACCGTTGTCATATCGCTTCTCATCAGCCCTGTAAGGTGGAATAATCATAAAATATTGAAAAATTGTAATTTATACTATACCTAAATAACGAATTTCCACACTTTATATTACCCGCTTAACCATCTCCTGTCAAATTTTCAAGGGGATAAAAAGAAAGAGCCGTTATCCACCCTCTCCGGCATCGTCCTCAGCATCATCGGCTACCCCGCCGGCTACCCCGATTTCGCCCCGCCATCATCTGATTGAGTTAGGAGTTAGAAGTTAGGAATTATAGACACCTCGCCTTTTGTAGGGTCGCGGCATGCCGCGACCGCGTCAAAGAGTAGCGCAGACACTCCGTGACAGCGAAAAAACTGCGTAAAAACGCCGCATGCGGCTTTGCGGCAAACGGATTCCCCACCGGTAGGGACGCGATACATCGCGTCCGCCGCGACGATGTCGGAGCGACACTTGCTCGCCAAGTGTCGGACTCTTGACGACGTGGGCGGGCAATGACCACACGTAGAAACCCTTGACGACGTGGGCGGGCAGTTGCAATCAACAGCCCCTCCGATTAGGTTGCCTTTACGATCCACCCAAACAAAAATCCTTGCGAGCCTTCACCCGCAAGGATTCCAAATGAATTGACACTATCAAGATGCCATATTGGCATCTTGACATCTGTCTCAAAATGTTGCGTCTACCAATTCCTTGAATTCGAAAGGAATGTTGCCGCTTTCTGACCACCAATAATCCTTATCATTCTTCCGAATCCATACATAAAATGAATTATTTTGGGTGTCGTATGCCCAAATTGCGACAGGGTCGCAGCACTGGTGAGGCATAAATCCATAGCTCCAGAACATACCTTTAGTGTATTCTATAGGAACCTGAACCTGATAAATTTCTATCAGTGCATCGAAATTTAAAATGCCCATAAAATCTTCAAACCGTTTGGCGACCCGACTGTCGCTTAACAGGTTAAAATCGCTTGCATACTCACCTAAATGTTGCTTGAAATACGAATTCAAAGGAGTCTTGGCGTCCGACTGCCCCGCAATGGAAGCTTCAATATCATAGACCTTGCCCTTGACATTCTTCATGCGGGCCGTGAGGTGTTGATGATCAATAAAATTCACATTATACCATCTTTCCGCCACTTTCCCCTTGCAATCCGTGATTATCCACTCTGAATAGGGAGAATTCCGATCCGGTTTGATATAGAGCCAGGCACACGCCACATCTCCGTCCCTTTTCAGAGTAAGGTTATAGGCATATCTGCCGGAATACAACCCCTTCTGAGTCTCCTCCAGCTCAATCACAATCGGATACTTCCCTCCGACCATCCCCTCCAGCCGATACGTCGAAGCATCCGCAAGTAAGGGCATTATCAATGCACATAATGTCAGAATATTAATGCTAAATCTCTTCATACTTAGTTAAATGCTGTCCAATTCTTCTGGAGAAATAGTAACCTCTTCTTCGAGCACTATTATACTATCAGAATCATTTAACTCCGTATTATTCCCTTTTATTCTAACTTCTAATATGGGGCGCTTGAATACGAAAAACACACGGTGAGTACGGGTATTTGGCTGTAATCCTGTTACATATCTGTCATTTCCGAAATTGGGATGCACAGTCTCCACGCTGGTATATACATCTACAAGCTCCCAACCCTCAGAACCAAATTTATTGAGTAGGTGTAGAGGTGTATCAATATAACTTGGCCCGAATTTACTTGGTTGTGTACAATCCTCACTTAGGATCTTATACTCCCATTTCTGTGACTCTTCCTGCTTCTTAGAGCAAGCTGTGATTCCCATGGCAATTATTAACGCCACGAGAAGATAAAATAGATTCTTCATAAACTAATTTTAAATATTGTTATATTCTGTATAAAGTATATTTTTCAATATATCGATTCGGAAGCTTTCCAAAACCCCTGAGTTTCGTTGGTACATTTGAAGGTCCAAGTTTGAGGCTTTCCCCCATAGTCAAGATATGAATGGAAAGTTACAGCCATAGTATAATCCTAAATCGATTTAATTATCTCTTCGAACTCACCTGGGATAAATTTAGTTTCCCACTCATGATCGACCCATTCTGCCTCGGGATACAGGGCCGGATCTGCGTTCGATGGTCTGTTAATATTTTTAATGTATTCCTTCAAACAAAGATATGGCACACTTCCGTTATTAATAAATTTTGAAATATTTTCAATAAAATTTTTATTATTGCAATATATATATTTGTCATCCCGGCTCGTTATTGGCATTATACACAATGATAACTCACCGATTTGGTCAGATGTTAGATTCTCACTATTCTCTATTATTTCTTGTGTAAGCCGAATGCTAAAATCCAATGATACGGAAGTCGTTAATTCTTGTAACGAGCCACTCTTATTATACTTTCCGAATCTAAAGCCCATTGAGGAATTATAAGACATTTCAAGCACTCCGTATTCCGCGTTAGAGAATCTTGCTTGAACCGAGGGTACCCCATTTATCGTTATCTTCTCCCACTTTGCAGTTTGTGTCTGGGAGCATTCTTCTGCCACTATTGATGTTACGCTTTCACTATCATTATCAATCGCATTATCTTTTTTATTCGAAGTCGAGTTGTTGGAAGTGCAAGATGCGACCAGAAGTATAAGCATCATTTAAAAAATTTTTTTCTTCATAATAGAAATTATAAAAATTATGTAATTAAAGTAATTAATTGGATATTTTATCCCGCACTATAATAGTTTGTCTACAGCACGCTGAAAGAATCCGGGAGTTGATGACCAATGACCTTGAGTGCTATGGCGTTCCAGATATTTTTCAAACTCTAATCTGAAATCAAACTCCTCATTATTTAAATATTCTTTAAGAGCAATTACAGTAGCAGGATCTTCTATGAATACAATCCCATCTCTTACCCCAGTAATTTCTAACGAATAAGTTTCTCCATCTGCTCCTCTCACATACATACTCACAGGCCCCATTAAATCAGTTTTCATCCCGTCACTGTCCATGATATATAATCGAAAGGATCCGGCAGGAGTTATATCATCTGAAGGGACAAAATCAAGGTTAATATCCCAGGGAGTAGATTGTAAATTCGTAGAAAGAAAAGGAGCATTCGGATTCTCTTCACCCCATTCATTTTTGAAATGATTGAGTCTCCAGGGATTAGCATATTCAAACCGCTCTTCGTCACTTTCTTCAGGCCAATCCTCTAAAATCTTGGCTAATGCAATTGAGTCATTTTCCTCATAATCTGTCGCATTTATCTGACTTGTATTAGTTTTAGAGGAGCATGATACTGAAAATAAGGAAATCGGCAGCATTAATACTAGCGAATAAAACGACCATTTAATAGCAATCTCATACTTGGAAGTCATGATTTTTTAGTTTTTTGCCTCCTGGCTCCCGAATTCGGCGGTTAGGTATGGGTATAAGAAAAGAGGGGAGTTTTCGCACCTCTATCATAGTTACATCAGGCTCGCCAAAGCCCACAGACTGAATGATATAAGGGTAGAATAAACTGCCCCTCTGCGTTGAGTATGTGGTGATACGCCCGCGGAGGGCAGAATCAGCAGATACTGCAATACAGAAAGAGCGTCTAATCTTACTCCGTCTCAGTCTGTTAAATGAATTGGCGATTCGATGTAACTGAGAAAGAAAGTTTGACACTTTTCTTGCTCTGCGGAATTTCTCTTCCGCATGAGTGCCACAAAGTTATAAAATTTTTTTGATTAGTTGCGCTCTTGCAGGCAATTTATTCTACCGTTTGCATTCGCGGATGCAAATTTAGACCGATTGCGGAGGTGTGCAAATTATTTTATGCTCGTGACGGGGAATTTTTTCAAAAGTTGGGGTTAAGGGGGAGACGAGGGGTGGTTATCGCTAAGTTTTGAGATTTGATTTCAAAAAAATGATTGAGAATCGGAGGATTTATTTTAATTTTACGGCGGTAAGTGAGAAGTAAGAAGTGAGAAGTGAGGGGATATTATTATTTCGCCTCTCCGAGGCTTGGATTCTTGGGTGGGTGTTCTACCCCACACTGCACTCGCTTCGCTCGTTTGTGCGGGGTTAAGATTATCCTGCCCCTTCGGGGCTTACTGAGTAAACGCGGAGCGACACTTGCTCGCCAAGTGTCGGACTCTTGACGACGTGAGCGGCAATGACCACGCGTAGAAACCCTTGACGACGTGGGCGGGCAGTTGCAAGCAACAGCCCCTCCGGAGTTATCGCGTCCCTACCGGGAATACGTTTCTCGCAAAACCGTTTGCGGCGTTTTTCGCAGCAACGGAGTGTATGAGTTACTGCGGTCGCGGAATGCCGCGACCCTACTATTCTCTCAACCCTTAATTCAAATCCTATAAACTCTCAACTCTCAACCCTCAACTAAGAAATTATG
This sequence comes from Muribaculaceae bacterium, assembly GCA_029071345.1. Classification (GTDB taxonomy): domain Bacteria; phylum Bacteroidota; class Bacteroidia; order Bacteroidales; family Muribaculaceae; genus Lepagella. The sequence goes on from JAIEAO010000178.1 coordinate 28,196, forward strand.
AGTGAAAATTTGGCATATAGATTGATTCGGGTGGCGTATCGGTCGAGGTTTGTATTCCGCACGGATGCGGAGTACCGTAAGGCGCTGGGGGTGTCGTTTGAGACGGTGGTGAATAACTGCGGGTCGGTGACGGATATGGAGCGCTATTATGACAATCTCTGCCGTGCGACGGATTATAATACGGATTTATCGTTGCGGAGTCTGATCGCGGATTATGTGGAGGCGTCGGAGTTTTATCTTTCTCTCGATTGGGGCGACCGGGCGCAGATGGCTTCGCGCCGGAGGTTTTGCCGGATGCTTTTCCGCCTTTATGCCTCGGGCGGGATGGCGCTGACGGCAGATGAGATTTTCAAGTTTAAGATTAAGGATGCCGACGAGCGGTTGCTAAATGCGTTTTTTCCAGAGGGGACAGATAAGGCTCCGGCGGTCAATATCGGCTATATTATGCTGTTTGCGTTCGGGCTGCTGAAACCGTGGAGCGATGTGAATACGCGGAGCCGAGATTTCCGCGATGAAGAGACGAGGGATCTGCTCGATCGGCTTCGCCGGTTGATCGTCTGTCTGCGGGATGATATTCCGCGGCTCGGTTCGCTGGATAAGCCTTTTGTTTTCGACGATTGGCTGAATGCTGTCGATGAGGTACAGAAAGATGATGAGCTCGAATGGGCCACTCCGATGAGGTTCGTGCTGTCGATGATCGATTGTCTGCGTGCGAGCCGTTCGCTTACCGATGCGGCGTTGACGAGGGAGACAGTGGATAATATGCACGGTCTCACTATGAATGGGATATGGATAGATGATGCCGACGACGGAAAGACGCGTTTCTGGGTCTTCCCCGATAATCTGTTGGCGGCGTTCTGCTATCAGCGCAACGGCAACGCCTGGGAATTGCTACCATACGAGATGAGGATTCGTCCGGCTGTGAATCCGGAGTATCTCGACACCATGTTTCTGACTGCCCCGGAGCTTAATGAGCGGCTTATCGTTTCGCCCGAGAAGGTGGTGACGGATGGCGACCGGTATATAGCCGAGGTGAGTTTTGAGTTGGAGTGGGATGATGACGATGAAGAGATTGTAAGGTTCGATATCGTCAGAGGGATGGGGCGTTTCCCGGAGTGGCTGAATTGGGATTCGTGGGTGCGAATGAACGCGGATGATGACCGGTATAAGGAATTCCGCGAGGTGATTAAGGCTATCTATGACCCGGCGAATCCCGATTCGATGGTGTTCCGCAACGCGCTGCCTGAGATTACTGATTTTGTCAATAACATCGTGGGGCGTGACCGCAAATATATTTATCTTTATGATTTCAAGCCGGGTCGGTTTGCTATCTTCGAGCGGACATCGGGAGTGTTCACATACGAGGAAGTCGCTGGAAAGAAGCGGGAGGAGCTCTCTCTTTTTGATCTGGATATTTCTGAGGAGCAACCGCTGTATGCCCTTCCCATCAATGTAAAGGAGCGTAAATTCGGCAGGCTCGATCTTGACCGTTTTGCAGAGATGCTTAGAGATGGCGAGAATGTGAAGACCGGTTATATCATTCACTCCGAGCGCACGAAGCATCCGCGATTGTTGTTTTCGGATTATGGCGTGATTGTAAGTCTCGACATGGAGGAGCTAAAGAAGTTAGGGGTGAAAGCAATAAGTAATACGAGATAAGAAAGTAGGGACGCTCCATGGAGCGTCCGCGTATGAGTTCAGCCGCAAGTGATTGCCTCAAAAGACACACGAAGGACGCACCATGGTGCGTCCTTACATGATCATTAATTTATAATTTTAATTAGAGGGCGGCAAGGGAGTCAGCGGCGGTGAAGGCATGGGGCTCGACCGTGAGGTAGAGTACATAACGGCCGGTGTTTGCGCCGGTCGCTTCCTCAAGTAGACGGAAGTCTACGAAGTTGCCGTTGTAATCGCCTGAAGCTTCGAAAAGCGCATCAGATGCGGTGTTAACACCCATTACTGCGCCGATATCCTGCATCTCCTGCAGCAGACTTCCGCAGAATCGTGCCTGACGACGGTCCATCTCTTCGCGGGTTACATCATTATAAGGGAAGAGGAAGAAGAAGCCGAAATTGGTGACGGAATCGTTTTCTACGTTGGCCATTGCCGAAACGCCGGGGATGGTCTGTCCGTAGTAGTTGAGATGATAACCGTCTGCGCTGTCAAGCCATAAGCCCATGTTGTCTTCCGAGGGGAGGAGACGCAGTACGTTCTGGCAGTCTTCGCAGAGTTCATCTTTGGTATGATCGGGGGAGAAAAGTGCATAAACCTTGGTCACAAAGTCTTTGGCGGTGACGTTAACCGGAATTGCTCGACGCGCTACATTGGCAGTAGAGCCGATGCTGTCGGGCATTATCGCCTCTGCTGATGCAGCGGCTAAAGCTATTATCCCTTCTTCTGATACGCTTTTCTGCGGAAAGGCGGAGATATTCACTGTCTGGGCTGTTGCGGAGGCTGCCAGAAGGAATGCGGAAGAGATTAAAGCTGTTATCGTGGTTTTCATAGTTTAGTGTGTTTAAATACCAAGGTTCGTTTTTTTTGTTTTGTTTGATGAATTTATAACCGCGTCCGCGCCTTTTTGGTTCGATGGATAAATGTTAAAATTTAAACATAAAAAACTCCGGCGACTTCACAGCCTCCGGAGCTCATGTACAATTTTAATCCTTTTTTATAGCGGAGATATGTCAAAAATCACTTCTGTCACATCCCCTTCCCAACATTTTTGTCTTATTGTGTCCTTGTTTTTTTCTTATTTGAAACGGCGGTTGCCCTGAAGCACGGGTTTGCCTTCGGCTGATACCTGTGCGTTCTTCTTGCTGTTCTTGGCCATGATGGCGTAAGCGATCGGAGCTGCGCAGAAGAGTGAGCAGAATGTACCGACTACAACACCGAAGATCATAGCGAATGTGAACGACCGGATGGTGTCACCACCGAGGAAGAAGATGCAGAGGAGCACGAGCAGAGTCGAGAACGACGTCATGATCGTACGGCTCAATGTCTGGTTGAGCGACTTGTTGAATGTGATTCTGCGGTCTTCTTTGGGATATACGCCGATCATCTCACGCACACGGTCGAACACAACCACGGTATCGTTGATCTGATAACCGATGATGGTGAGGACTGCAGCGATGAACGACTGGTCGATCTCCATAGAGAAGGGGAAGAAGCCCCAGCATACGGAGTAGAAGCCTACGATGAGGAAGGCAGTCAATGCTACGGCGCAGACAGCACCCACTGAGAAGGCGATGTTGCGGAAACGGAGCAGGATGTAGAGGAACATGCAGACGATGGCGATGGTGAGAGCCCAAGCTGCGTCGCGCTTCATGTCGTCGGCCACTGACGGACCAACTTTCTGAATCGAGATGATACCGTGGCTTTCGTCTGACACTGAGAATGCGTCGAGATCCATTGTCTTGCCGTTAACGGTAAGTTCGTCCTGCAGACCTTTGTAGAGGAGTGAAGCAACCTCGTTTTCGATACCCTCAGATTCCTCAGCAATCTTATAGTTGGTAGAGATACGGAGCTTAGAGGGGTTATCGATGTTGATTACAGCTACAGAGACAGTCTTGTCGTTAGCTTCGGTCTGGAAGAGGTTGAGGAGCTTGTCCTGAACAGCCTGACGGTCTACATCTTTCTCGAACTGAACAACGTAGTTGCGACCACCTGAGAAGTCGATACCCTGGTTCATACCGCGGATTGCGAGAGAAGCAATCGAGATAACGATGAGGGCTACCCAAACAGAAGCGGCAACCTTAGTCTTGCCCATGAAGTCGATCTTCGGGTTGGTGAGGAAGTTGCGGCTGAGGGCAGTAGCGAATGTCATGTTAGCGCAGCGACCGTTCTTGGTGATGAGGTCGAATGCGATGCGGGTCAAGAACACTGCTGTGAAGAATGAGCAGACGATACCGATGATGAGCGTGGTAGCGAAGCCCTTGATCGGACCTGAACCGAAGAAGAGGAGGATCACGCCGGTGATAACTGAAGTAAGGTTAGAGTCGAAGATTGCAGAGAATGCATTTCCGTAACCTTCGGCGATGGCCTGACGGAGTTTCTTGCCGTTCTTGAGCTCCTCTTTGGTGCGCTCGAAGATAAGTACGTTAGCGTCGACAGCCATACCGAGTGCAAGCACGATACCGGCGATACCGGAAAGTGTAAGCACGGCCTGGAGCGATGCGAGGATACCGAGTGTGAAGTAGAGGTTGAGGATAAGACCTACGTTGGCAACGAGACCGGGGATCCAGCCGTAGTATGCCACCATGAGGATCATGAGGAGGATGATTGCCACAATGAATGAGATGAAGCCCATCTGGATGGCCTCAGCACCGAGGCTCGGGCCGATAACGTTGTTGCTGACAACGTTAACCTTTGCCGACATCTTACCGGATTTGAGCACGTTGGCAAGGTCGTTGGCCTCTTCGGGAGTGAAGTTACCTGTGATCTGTGAGCTTCCGCCGGTGATCTCGTTGTTTACGTTCGGGAATGAGTAGACATGCTCGTCAAGGACGATGGCGATCGGGCGGCCGATGTTGTTACGGGTGATTGTGGCCCACTCCTGAGCACCGCGGTCGTTCATCTTCATGTTGACCATGTTACCCTGCATATTGTCGTATTCAGAAGAAGCTGAAGTCACAGCGTCGCCTTCGAGAACAGCGTCACCTTTGAGGGCGATGAGCTCCCAGTAGCCTACGGTCTTGTCTTCACCGTTGTTCTTCTTAACCACGTTGCCCTTCTCATCGAGAACGGGGAACTCCGCCTGCTTAACCGACCACATAAGTGTGAGGTCAGAGGGAAGAGTGCGTTTTGCAAGCTCTGTGTTCATCACAGAGTCCACGATATTCTTGTAAGTCGGAGCAACCATACCTACGATCGGAGAACCTGCGCGCTGCGGGCCACCGAGAAGTTCGATCACGTTGAGGTGATTTACGGTGTCCTGCTGAGCGAACGCTACAGCGAAGCGCTGGAGGTCGTTGGCGATCTCGTTATAGTTGTAAACCTCGAAGAACTCAAGGTTGGCGCTCGATTTCAGAAGCTCGGTTACGCGCTCAGGCTCTTTCACGCCCGGGAGCTCAAGAAGGATCTGACCTGTCTTGTCCTGAAGTTTCTGAATGTTAGGAGCAACCACACCGAACTGGTCGATACGTGTGCGGAAGATGTTGAAGGCAGCGTCAACCTGACTTTCCACCTGCTTCTCGAGAGCGGCGGTCACCTCAGCGTTAGAGGCGTTAGATTTGAGCTGGCCCATGTATTCACCTTCGCGAACAAAGAGGCTGGCCATGACGCCGGGCTGGATGTAAGAAGCAACCTTGCTCACAAACTCCTTGTCGCTGCTCTTGGTGCCGTCAGCCTCAGCCTTCTTGATGGCGTCGTTGATCTGAGCGAGCTGAGCGTCGCCGGAGGCATACTGGCGGAGAATGTCGGGAACGGAGATCTCGAGGACCACGTTCATACCCCCCTTCAGGTCAAGACCGAGACCGACCTCCATCTTGCGCACCTGATTATAGGTGTAGCCTAAATAAACTTTCTCTTTGTCGATTGAGTCGTTGAATTGCTTCAGACTTTGTTTGTAGACATCATTGGTCTCGTCTGAAGTCTTTGAGATGAGGGTGGCATACTCTTTTGCCTTCTTCTCATAATGAGAGGTTACGAAGCTGAAAGAGATGTAGAAACCGCAAATCAAGACCAGGAGGATCGCAATGGTGCTGATAAACCCTTTGTTCTGCATTTCGTTTTGTTGTTATTTTATTGTTATTTATTCGTTGTATTATGGGTGCGAAAATGTGCTAAGTCCACGGAAACCCGACCCTCGGAAGAGGGGTTCCTGTGGAAATGCTATTTTTCAGCTTGCAAATATACGGCTTTTTTTTGATGTTTCCGCCATAGTTTGCATAATTTTGGATTTTTCTACCCTTATTTCCCAATTTTTTATTTATTTTTGGCGTTGTATGATGTGAAAAGTTATGAAATTCTCCGATAAATTTAGATATTTCAATAAATCGACGTTAGGTCTGGCAGCTTCGGCGGGGGTGCTCCTCCTTGCCGGCGCGTGCGCCAACATAGGTAACCCGACCGGTGGAGCCCGCGACGAGGATCCGCCGATTTTCCTCGGTGCGAATCCGCCACAGGGGTCGCTGAACGTGAACAAGACACGACTCACGCTTTCGTTCAATGAGATAGTTAACGTTAAGGACCCGACCACTAAGATTGTGGTCTCACCGCCGTCGCGTCAGATTCCGCGCGTGATGTCGGTGGGTAAGCGCGTCAACATCACTTTCGATTCACTTCAAGCCAACACCACCTACACCATCGACTTCGCCGACGCCATCGAGGATAATAACGAGGGAAACAAGCTGACAGGGTTTGCCTACACCTTCTCCACCGGCCCGACTATCGACACACTCCGCATCTCGGGAATGGTGCTCGATTCGCGCAACCTCGAGCCGCAGCAGAGCATCCTCGTCGGTGTGCAGGAAAATCTTAACGATTCCGCTTTCACAACGCTGCCGATGTTGCGCGTAGCCAAGACTGACGACCGCGGACGCTTCACCATCCGCGGACTGAAAGAGGGCACCTACCGCGTCTTTGCACTCGACGACCGCGACGGCGATTTCAAATACGCCAATCCGGAGGAGGATATGGCATTCTATGAGGTGACCGTGTCGCCGACTGCCGAGCGCGTCGAGACCACCGACACCATCTATAACGAACTGACGGCTGAGGTAGATACCGTTCACACGCGTATGCGCACGCGTTATCTTCCTAATGACATCCTGCTGCGTACCTTCAACTCGCAGATACGTCCGCAGTATCTCACTAAATATGAGCGTATCGATACCACCAAAGTCTTCCTCAAGCTCAACACACGCACCGCGGAGTTGCCTAAGCTCGACATCATAAATCCTGCAGGCGAGACTTTGAAGGGTGCTATTCTGGAACGCAACCTAACCAACGACTCGTTGGTCTACTGGCTTCCCGAGCGCCTCGTTCATGTCGATTCGCTGCGAATTGCGGCTACATATCTGCGCACAGACTCAACCGGAGGCTTATCGCTCACCACCGACTCCCTGCGCTTCTTCTACAACCGCCCTAAGCCTAAAAAAGTCAAAAAGTCGGATGAGAAGAAAAAAATCTCTGTGGAAGATTCGATCAAGGCCATCACTCTTGCCATAAATTTCAGTGGATCAACGCAGGATGTTTACCTTCCTGTCACTTTCGACGTACCCGAACCTCTGCAAAGCCTCGACACCGCAGCCTTCCATCTCGAAATGATGGTGGATACCGTCTGGATGCCGGCAAAAGAGAAGTTCAGGCTCACGCAGCGCGACAGCGTTTCGCCACGCCACTTCCAGATTGAATATCCGTGGGCTTACGACACAAAATACCGCATAACGGTTGATACGCTTGCCGCAGTGGGTATGTATGGCAAACCTACACGCCCCTTGGAACATACATTCACCACCAAGAAAGAGGATGAATACTGCTCCCTCGCGTTCGATCTTATCGGTCTCGACCCGGGAATACCGGCTTTCGTTGAGTTGCTGACACCCTCAGACGCGGTAGTGCGTGCTGAGAAAGTGGTGAATAACCATGTCCTTTTCCGCTATCTCACTCCCGGAAAATATTATGCCCGCGTGATCGAGGATTACAACGGCAACGGCGAATATGACACCGGCAACTACGATCTTCAGCTGCAGCCCGATCTCGCCTATTATTATCCGAAGGTGATCAATATCAAGAAAAACTGGGATAAGGAAGAGCAATGGGATGTCTTCGCCGTGGCCATCGACCAGATGAAGCCAGAAGCAATCAAGAAGAACAAACCTGCGGCCGATAAGAAAGACCGCTTCAAGAACAGCAACAACGAAGAAGAAGAGGAAGAAGAGGTATTCGACCCCACGGCCAACCCCTTCGACCCCAACACCCGCAACCGCCGCAAGACCGGCGCCTACTGATTCGGCTCTGCCGAATCAGTAAGTATGAAGTATAGAGTATAAAGTTTTGAGATTATAGGAGAGGAGACAAGGGAGGAGCCGCAAGTGGCTCATACGAACGGCAGATACGCACCTTTAAACATATAAAACGATAAGACAGGAATTATGCCTCTCTTCTTAGGGTTAAATCAGCAAGCAACACGGCGTACTCTTCCGTTGCATCTTTAGGTCGCCATGCCACAATAAACCTGATGGTGGCATCTGTAACTTTATACCCTTTGTCGATCCATAAGGTCAGCTCGCGTTGCATCTTTTGCGATAATTGGGCGAGAGGCGTATTGGAGGCACGATCATAGAGGAAGTTATTCTCAAACCGTAGGGTTTGCCCGGCCCTTAGCGCGAGAATCTCATTCTTCCGATATGTGAAAAATCCGAGGTTCACATCTCTGTGGGATAACTGCAGAATAACTTCGTCGGGCATCGTATATTCCTTTTGGGACACAAGGCGCTCATCGGCCGGGATACGGTCTAGAGCTGAAGAATTGGTATGTATAAACAGACGCTCTTTTGCGCGGGTAATCCCGACATAATATCTGCGTCGCTCCTCATCCCGTATTGGCTTCTGATTGTTGATAAGCATATAAACATCATCAAACTCGCGCCCTTTGGCTTTATGAATTGTAGAGACCACCACATCTGCGCCGTCGAGATCGCAGAAGTCTTCAACAGATGATTCGAACACAAATTCCCTAAAGTCTGTGTGATATTTGGTTTTATTGGTTTGTTCAAACAGGGCGACACACCGCTTCAAATAATGAAGGCTCGCTGAATCGGCATAGGCGCCAAAAGTCTTCTGCTTTGCCTGTTCCCAGACTTCATCCGGGATAATCGGGGAATGTTTGTGGCGGTTTATCTGTTTTAGGAACATACGAGTTTCGGCAAGGTTCCAGAACCGCAATCCATCCATGCTTTGCACAAGTTTGCTGTTCACCCCGCGTCTGTGCAGCATCGCCACAATAATTGCCGCCTCCTCGTTAGTCTGAGTCAAGACGCATACCAAGCCATTCCGGCGATGTTTGAGTAAATCTTCTACAAGAGGAGAGAACATTATTGATGAAGCGTGATGGCGAATGCAGACCGCGCCGTCGTTGTGATTCATTGAAATGATCGGGGTCGTTTTCATCCTTGATGTTATGCCCTTTGCGAATGCGTTGGCAAAGGCTACCACATTTTGTGAGCTGCGGTAGTTTTCATTCATCTCAATAAACCGGGCACCTGACTCTTTTAGCAACTGCGCCATATATTGAGAATCTGAACCCCGGAATTCGTATATATTCTGGTCATCATCTCCAACGGCAATCACGCGCATCTCTTCATTGAATTTGATGAGCGCACGAAGCAGCGCATACTCTTCGTGGCTCATATCCTGTGCCTCATCAATTACCAGCACCGTCTTTGCGATACGGTTTGGCTCGACATCTCCATTTTCAATCATCTGCGCGGCCTGTGTCACCACATCCTTTGAATCATCGATGTTGCCGACTTTACCTAAGAGGTCGAAACAATAGGAATGGAAAGTCTTTATCTCTACAAAATGGGCGGCATTCCCGATAAGATCCATCAACCGTTGTTTGAATTCGGTGGCAGCCGCACGCGAGAACGTAAGCATTAACAATTGCTCATGCTTCACATCCTCGAGCTGCAGCAACGAGGCGAGTTTATGGACCAATACCCGTGTTTTCCCGCTTCCCGGTCCCGCAGCAACCACAATGCAGCGAGATTCTTTGTCGGATATGATTTCCATCTGTTTTTCAGATAAGTCTCCAAAAATATGACGGTATTTCTCGGGCGTGACATTGCGCTCAATCTCTCCAAGCCTTTCTCCCCGGAAATATTTCGAGATAAACCTTTTATAGTCCATCTGGAAATAATCGTGCACATATTGCAGAGCCGCATTGTAATCCTTCACCATCAGATTGGCATATTCCCCCACAATGTGAATCTGCTGAATCTTTTGCTTGTAGAACTCGCTTAGAATTCTATAGTCCTCTTGCTTATATCGCGAGCGGTTGTCTTTGATGATACGGCGAATCGACATCGCATTGTAGAGCACAAGAAATCCACCCTCCAGTTTCAGAGCCCCGATTTTTGAGAGATAAAGCAATGCCTCTTCTACATCCTCCAACTGGAGGTCTTGCATTGAATGCAACAAAGTGTTTCCATTAGCTTTAAGGTCATTCAGCAACTCTATTACAGAAAAGGTGACACCCTTCTCTTTTTTATCAATTTGTTCATCTTCATCCGATTGGGGAGTTTGAGAAGTGAGGTTGTAAAGCCATTCAATCGTAAACTGGCATATTGCCAACCGCTTTTCAAACCTTTTAAGAGTCGAGTCTATATCGGCCTGACATCTGAGTTCAATGTTGCGTGAGGCATCTTCTTTTTTTCGTGTATAACCTTTGATGGTCAGGAAATATAACAATGTGCGGATATCCTTTTCAGTTGCGGTCCGAATACCTTCTTTCTGAGCATTATCGTTTAGCTGCTTATACGAAACGTGGCAGATATCGGACGACACATACTGAAGGAGATATCGCTCAAGTCTGGAGAACCGTTCCAGCAGCCTTTTTGATTTATTTTCCGAATCTCCGGCATCGTGCATATATGCGGATATATCTTTGGAGTCGGCAAGAATACCCTCTTGACGCATACGCTCCACATTTGTAACAACGTCGCTCTTGCTGAGCCCAAGAATATCTGCAAGATAATCTACTCGCGATTCCGCTTCCGCGTCTTTGTTTACGTTGCTGTGTTTCTGAGTTATAAGAGACTTGATAATGCGCACCGCCTTTTCTACATCTTCCTCCTCGAAGAGCAATGAGGCCATGATACGATTGCGGGCTTCTTCCACGTTCTTCACAGTAATTCCGGTGGCATAGACGTGAGGAACATTGTTCCCACGTTCAAGATATCCGGCCTGCTCCAATGCAGCCAGAGCTGTGCGCACACGCGTCTCGATATCTGAGACTGAATCATCCCAGCCAGCTTGCCGGGCAATCTCTAAGGCAGAGCAGCTGAAGGTCATTCTTTGCTTTGTCATATCCTTTACGGCCTTCCAAACCTGTTGGATCTCACTGATGCTGAGTTTTGTCTGATTAAGCAATATAAAGTGCTTGTCGAGGTCTGAATCGCTGTAGAGCACAAAACACTTCGCCTCCAGATGTGGGTCTCGGCCGGCACGACCTGCTTCCTGAACATAATTCTCCAACGAATCGGAAATGTCATAATGGATCACCAGTCCGACATCTTTTTTGTCGACTCCCATCCCAAACGCAGAGGTTGCCACAATGATGCGCACCCGGTCGGTCATGAATGCCTCCTGATTTGCAATCTTAGCTTCCGAATCCATCTTGCCGTTGAAAGGGAGTGCTTTGAAGCCGTCGCGTGTAAGTTTATCGGCCAATTGCCGGGTCCGTTTAGTTCGGGAAACATAAACAATCGTAGGACAGGAGGATTCGGCGATCAGCGAACGCAGTTTCATGTACTTATCTTCATCCGTGCCGGCGTGGATAACCGAATAATGCAGATTGGTGCGCGCGGCGGCAGAAGCAAAAATATCAAGGTTGATGTTGAGGGTATCTTTGAAGTAGTCGCGGATATCCTGTATCACTTTCTGCTTGGCCGTGGCGGTGAAGCAGGAGATAGGTATCGGTCCGCACCCTTTTTTCTCTTGGTATTGCCTAATAAATTTGCCGATATATAGATAATCCACGCGGAAGTCCTGACCCCACGACGAAAAACAATGGGCCTCATCAATGACAATGCGTACGATATGGCGCGTGAGCAATATTCTCTCTATCGTGTTCGACCGAAGCATTTCGGGGGCAATATACAGCAAAGATGCGTCGCCCGACATAACGCGCTCTATGGCCTCCGACCGGCTGATAGGATCAAGCAGACCGTTGATTGTGACGGCATCTGTAATCCCTCTTTCTGCCAGATTGTCCACCTGATCTTTCATCAACGACTGCAGGGGCGATATTACTACTGTGAGGCCATGAACCGAGCGTCCTTCCATCAATGCGGGCAGCTGAAATGTCAGAGATTTCCCTCCGCCGGTGGGAAAGATAGCCAACAGCGATTTATGGTCTATCGCGGCTTTTACTGCATTCTCCTGTAAAGGGTCTCCCTCATAGGTGCGGAACTTGTCAAAGCCGAAAAAACGTTTTAGATTGATATGAGGATCCAGCTCGGTGTTACAATAATCGCACCCTTCGCTGCATATGGTATGTCGGAAAAGCCGCACTAAATTTTCTACGTTCGGGTAATTATTCAGCACCCATCCCGGCGTGATTGAACGGTGGTCGGTAGTGGCTATCAGTGCAAGCGCGTATGCCAATTCGCGTGGATACAGAATTATTGCATTCTCTATATCAGAATGTTCGCAAATTTTGCCCTTGTATTCTGTGCGAATCAGTTCTGCCAAAGACCTCTTGTCGCCCACCTCTGCATTGACGAAAGCGAAGAATCCTTCAAACTCCTCGATATCATGGAGCAATGTGGCAAAAATATATTTCATTGAAGATGACAGACTTTCCCATCGTGCCACTTCATCCATCAGCAGGTCGCGGGCTTTCCTACAGTCGTTTACAGGATTATTGATCTCATCGCTCACCAACTTTTCATCTTTCACCAATCGGTGGTAAGGCCGTTCGGGGAAAAGTATAGGTGATATGTATAGAGTATCAACAAGAAGCTTAGGATACACACTCTCCTTGAATAGGTATTTGGAATCATGATGTATAATATTATGGCCACATATGAAGTCTACATCCTTAAGAAAATCAATCAGTTCACGCTTACCCGCCGAATGGAAAACAGCTCCATCCCATCTGATGGCCCCGATATCGTGAATCTTTTTATCCTTTAATCCTACCTCGACATCGACAAAACCATAGCGGGAAGAGTCGCGGGACACTTCCTGCAAGTGAGCAGATTTGTTGTCTGCTCCTTTTATTGTATCGATAATTCTATTCCAGAGAGACATTGCTCATTCCGTAATCTTAAGTTCCGCGTATGCCGCAATCTAATTTACCGATTCTTTTTCTAAATTTCAAAAATAATAAAATAATCTCATCTTGGCAAAACGAATCTCGCATAAAAAATAAAAGACCGCGCTAAAAGCGCGGTCTTTCTATTGATCTTGTCTTGAGTGAAAGTGCTAAGCCTTAATCTATATCAATATTCCTCGGATTGGGAATTATGAATTATCTAAAGCCTAATGCCTAACACCTAAAGCCTTGAAGTGATTATTCTTTGCATTTGGCGGCGATGAAGTGGCGGTTCATGCGACTGATGTTGGCGAGCTTGATGTTCTTCGGGCACTCAGCGGAGCATGCACCGGTGTTGGTGCAGTTACCGAAGCCGAGTTCGTCCATCTTGGCAACCATGGCGCGTACGCGACGGTCTTTCTCAACCTCTCCCTGGGGAAGGTATGAGAGCTGGCTGATCTTGGCCGAAACGAAGAGCATTGCAGAACCGTTCTTGCAGGCAGCCACGCAGGCGCCGCAACCGATGCAGCTTGCTGAGTCCATAGCCTCGTCAGCTCTAACCTTAGAGATGGGGAGATCGTTGGCATCCTGTGCGCCACCGCAGTTGAAGCTTACATAACCGCCGGCCTGCTGGATCTTGTCGAATGCGTTGCGGTCTACCATGAGGTCTTTGATCACGGGGAACGCAGCCGAACGCCAGGGCTCTACTGTGATGAGTTCACCGTTCTGGAAGCGGCGCATATAGAGCTGGCAGGTGGTGGCTCCTGTGGCGGGACCGTGGGGGTGACCGTTGATGTAAAGAGAGCACATACCGCAGATACCTTCGCGGCAGTCGTGGTCGAACACGATGGGCTCCTCACCTTTCTCTACGAGCGTCTCGTTGAGGATGTCAAGAGTCTCGAGGAAAGATGTGTCGGGCGTGGTCTCGACGTTCTCATAAGTCACAAACTGGCCCGGGGCCTTAGGGCCGGCCTGACGCCAAACCCTAAGATTGACTTTCATTATATTTTCTTCCATTGTAATTTTTGGCTTTGTGATTATTAGTTTTCAGATTTAAGTTTTCGGTTTTCAGATTTCCCAAATTGTTATTTTGTCAACCTGTCTGAATTTCAGATTTAAGTT
>JAIEAO010000179.1 GCA_029071345.1 Muribaculaceae bacterium
TGAATAAAAGTGAGATTTGAAGATTTATTGACCAACGATGATGTGTTGGACGGCCTCTGGGATATGCACTTCGACGAGTGTACGCCTATTCAGGAGCAGGCTATACCTATTATTATGGAAGGACGCGACCTGCTTGCTTGTGCACAGACTGGAACCGGAAAGACGGCAGCTTATCTGCTTCCGGTCATTAATATGCTTGCCGACGGTGGCTATCCTGACGATGCTATCAACTGCGTCGTGATGGCTCCTACGCGTGAACTTGCGCAGCAGATCGACCGTCAGTTGCAAGGTTTCGCTTATTTCATGCCTGTAAGCGGCATGGCTATATATGGAGGCACAGACGGGCATACTTACGATCAGCAACGTCGTTCGCTGAAAATGGGTGCGGATGTGGTTATCGCGACCCCCGGCCGACTGCTGGCACATCTCAGCATGGGTTATGTAGATCTGTCAAAAGTCTCATTCTTTATTCTTGACGAAGCCGATAGAATGCTCGACATGGGCTTCTATGACGACATAATGCAGATAGTGGCCCGCTTGCCGAAAGAACGTCAGACACTACTTTTCTCGGCTACGATGCCTCCGAAGATTCAGCAGATGGCAAAAGCAATCCTTAACGATCCTGCGGAAATCAAGCTGGCAGTTTCAAAACCGGCTGAGAAAATCAAGCAGTCTGCATACGTATGCTATGAGCCACAGAAATTGCAGATTCTGAAAAAACTGTTTAAGGAGAATACTCCGCAGAGGGTGATTGTCTTCTCATCATCGAAGCAGAAAGTAAAGAACCTTGCCCGCGAACTTAAAGGTTTCAATATTAAGGTAGCTGAGATGCACTCCGATCTTGAGCAGAATCAGCGCGACGACGTGATGCTTGATTTCAAATCCGGAAAACTTCAGGTGATTGTAGCCACGGATATTCTGGCACGAGGCATTGATGTTGACGACATCGAGATGGTGATAAACTTCGATGTTCCGCGTGAAGCAGAAGATTATGTACACAGAATCGGTAGAACAGCCCGCGCAAACAGAGATGGAAGGGCTGTGACATTCGTTGCCCCTGAAGAGGCATTCCGTCTCCGGCGCATTGAGAAACTCCTTGAGAAAGAGGTGCCAAAGGAGGCCGTACCCGAAGAATTCGGAGAGGCTCCAGTTTATAATCCGGTGGAAAAGAAAAGATCGTCGGGAGGAAAGAAGAGATGGTATAAATCTCGCAATCAAGCAGGAAAGAAGAACGGAAACGGGGGCAATAAAGGTAAACGCCCTTTCCGAAAGAAAAGGCCCTCCGGCAATGAGCAAGCATAATCAGCCGTTTAAGTTCAAACAGTTTGAAGTGAGTCATCACCGCAGCTCTATGAAAGTGGGAGTGGACGCGGTGATACTCGGTTCGTGGGCAGATATCACGGATGCTTCTTCAATCTTGGATGTTGGTTGCGGATGCGGAGTTATCTCGCTTATGTGTGCCCAGAGAAATCCTAAAGCGGAAATAATGGCTATAGATATCGACCGCCCATCGATTGAGGAAGCTTTGGATAATTTCAATTCCATTCCCTGGCGCGAAAGATTATATCCTATACTCTCGGATTTCGCGATGTTCTGCCTTACATATAAGTCTAAAATTGACTATATAATAAGCAATCCCCCTTATTTTGATTCGGGAATAGATAATCCTGCAACAGTAAGAGAGAAGGCCCGTCATCAGGGAACATTATCACCTAAAATCATCATAGAAAAAGGGAGAGGCATACTATCCTCGAATGGAAAAATAGGGATGGTTATTCCTATAGATCAGGCTGAGTCCATCAAAAAATATGCCCTCAGTTTGCAGATGTCAGTCTGTCGCGAGTTGATAATGAAAGGTCGAGAGGGGAGAGAGCCGAAAAGAGTTTTCATTGAATTCTCTATTAAATCTGATAGGAATCCCGAAACTGAATCTCTGACTCTCGAAAAAGAAGATGGCGAATATACAGAAGAATATCGCACTCTATGCCACGATTTTTACCTCAAATTTTAGTCTTCCAATAGTTCCTGAGTTTCATTATTTACAAGGACATCCGGCCGATCTAATATTTCAATCGATTGCACGCCTCCTTTCTTTGCACCGATATATGCCGGGATGATCATGGAACCACGCTGGATGTTGGAGATGAACAATGGTAAGCCGACACTGACAGAATGCAGAGTGCAGATGTCGTTTTGCTCCAGCTTTATGTTGCGGGCGTAGAGAACTTTGAATTTCAGATAAGCAATATATTCCAATTCACATTCCTTGGAATCCTGCCATTTGAGATGCAACCGGTCACCGAGGTTAAGAGAATTGGCATTGATAACCTTGTGGTCAAGAAATCCGGATGAAGCGTTTACATTGGCGCTGTCAAGCGAAATATCGGCGATGAACGTTTCCCAATCTTTGAAGTCATTATATTTGCAAAGCACATTTAAAGTGGTCAGAGTCGGATTCTGGTCATATCTTACATAGCCCCAGAGACGTTTAATTGTTGCAAGACTGATTTTGGAATCGGTCTTTTGCTTAATTGCCAGTGCCAATTGATTAAACTCCGTGGGTGTGGAGGGCACATACCCGAAGTTACAATTTGTGATATGTATGAGACTTTCAAGTGCTTTACGGTTATCCATAATTACAATAGATTCTTTGAATTGATAAAGTAATATATAAGGGCGATGAGGATAAGACATATCGAGCATAGTGCGTAAGTCAAAATGCCCGATGCGAAAAAAACTGTCTTTGCGTGTTCAGGTCCGGGTAAATTGAGTTCGTCGATGGAACCGGGCCTTTTATGAGGATCGGTAGCAGTACACTGTGCCGCAATTTTCTTCAATGCCGCATCATCGGCTGCCTCCGCGATCTCCCTGACGATAACGCCAAAAGAGAAGATATCTGAAGCCACGGAAGGAGAGGCGGTATCATCGAGCAATTCAGGAGCGATATAGTTATACGTTCCTCCCGGCGATTTTAGAATCAGAAATGAATCGGAATCCGAGAGGTTGAAATCTATGATTTTTACATAGAGACCTTGGTGTGAAATCAGTATGTTTGATGGTTTCAGATCGCGATAAAGAATCTGCTTGCTGTGGATGTAGCTCAGAGCCGAAGCGATCTGATTTACGATGCTGCGGGCCTGATTAGGTGTGAGCGAGCCGGATTTCATATATTCGGTGAGAGTCTTTCCGTCGAAATATTCCAGCACAATCACTTTCCCTAATCCATCTATTTTTTCAAAACCGATCGTACGACGGATATTGGGATGATCAAGCGATAGACCGATCTCAAACTCCTTGGAAAGGGCAAGGTTCTGAATGGGGTCATTTCGGAAATCTTTGGTAATACCCTTGAGTATATATCGTTTCCCAAATCGTGAGGCACTGTGTAGCTCTGACGGATTTGTAGCGGATGTATAAATCTTTCGGATATTGGTGAATTGGTCAGATAGATCGGTTAAATCTAAATGACCTATGGGATCACCGGAAGTCAGATATTCCGATGTGTCGTCAACATTATTATGTATAGATTCCCCTACTTTCATACAATAATTTAATTTTCAATGATACGCTTGAATTGTTTCCATTTCGCATGATTGCGATAGATGGCTCTACACCCGGCGGGTACATGCAGAGTACAGTTTTCAAGCAACGCATAGGAATTATTAATAAAAGAGTCCGAGTAAACAAAAGGGGGTTGAGTGGCGGCAATGTATAGATCCGTTAACGTTGTGCCGTCGAAGACATAATTGCCTATCAATTCCACGCTGTTGCCCAACTTTACGATATGGAGAGATGAGCAATCCTGAAACATCCCTTCGGAAATATTGGTGATCTTGTTCGGAAGCTCTATCTGCTCCAATGCCGAACCGAAGAAGGCGCCGCGCTGAATTACGGTTACCGATTCAGGGATTGTGAGTGAGGTGATATGTGTTCCCATAAATGCCCTTTCTCCGATGGCCGTTATAGTCATGGGGAGTTCGAAATGCCCCGTTTTTCCGACAGGGAACCAGTAGATTTCTGTGGCATCTTTATTGAAGACCACACCATCGATGCTCGAATAATAGGGATTAGCCTCCGAGACATCAATTGCTTTAAGGTTCGGACAATCCACCGAAGGGGTTAGTTCGTTAACATTAAGCGGCACATTGAATGATTCCAAAAAAGGGCAACGGGCGAACGCGTCGCGTTGAATAGCGACAACACTATTGGGAAGTATGATGCTTTTGAGTTGTTTGCAGTCGGCAAATATCTCTTTTGACACGATATCCTTTTCCGTTGTGCGACTGTTGTCGTAAGTGCCTCCTCCTTCAACGATATTGACATCGGCAAGTTCCAATTCCTTAACCGCACTTTGGATCGGCTCTTCACTCGACAGGACCGGAGCACCCACAAGTTTGCGTAAGAATCTGAAGTCAGATCCATTCATATATCCCGTTATGGACAGTGATTCAGAAGCTACAGGAAAATCACCGAATAGTGAAGATAATATACCAGGTTCGAGCAAAATAACTCCATTTTGAGTGGTAAAATCGATGGGTTCTGAAACGGTTTCTCCTCCTGAGTTTGAAGCGAAAGAGGATATATTATAGGAGGTGCGCAGTTTTAATCCGGTGATATATAGATTATGTTTCCCTTGTGATAGTTCCGTTGCGGAGAGATATATCCTTCGGGGCTCGTCCGTGCCAACTTCTTTGATTTCACAACCTGCTTCTCTTAAGGTTTCCCCTCCGTCGTCGATTATTTCAAATTCCACTACCACTCCAGTCGGGCCTGAAGATAGGGTGCGAACCTGCGACACTTTCGGTTTTTCATTCGGGAAGGTGGTAAAACTTAAAGTCTCTGTTGTGAGAGTGGCGGAGGATGTTCCTCCTTCAGCATAATAATGATAAGTAGTGCCCGGTGTCAGGTCAGTCAGTTCGTAATGAATTACTGACCCTGTAGATTGGACATTTCCTGTAACATTATTGATTTTACCATCTTTACCATAACAGAATCTTAAATACGAAAGAGATGCTGAACCGGGATTTTCCACTTTCATGGATATCACGGCAGAGGTGCGCGTAATTTGAGTGGCCTCAAGAAGAATCAATTTCGGCTCAAGGTTCGTCGGAGGATCAGCATGCGAACATCCGGCAGAGATTAGCCCCGCCAGAATACATAAAATCAGATATGTGTTAAATATGAGATGTTTCATAATCTTAATGCTTACCGATATTAATACCGATTCCGAGTGTGCCGAACCATTCCTTTCCTTTTATGGAAACTACCGATGCTGACACTGCCACTTTCCGAATCTTAAATAAGACACCAGCTTCAAAGGATAGCCCCTGCTGAGAATAATAAGTGTTTTTCACTTTCTTGCCCCCTTCAGATTCGGCGAGTTGCCAAGCTATGGTGTTTGAAGAATATCCAAGTCCTTCAAATACTGAGAATTTGCTTGACAATCTATGAATCGCTCCGGCATTCGCCATGAAGCATTGGTGATAGGTATTCGGAGAATAATAGGGGAGAGATCCGTTTATATACCCTTTGCGGTCGCATTCACCATCAAGTTTGCCGGTTTTCCCGAAATCTGATGACAGATGAATAAATCCGCCGTGACGTTTCATCAAGGCGAGAAGGATACCCCCGGTCACTGTTTGGGACTTACCTCCGAAACCGACGGTTGCCACTGCAGAAAATGAGAGTGGTATCTTAGGTTTCATCGGTTTAAGCACCAGTGTGTCAGTGTGGGTGATTACTAATGTGTCGCGAACGGTTTCTATTACCGGTTCCTGAATAATAATTGAATTTGGTTTTACAGGTTCATCAATTCGCATCTCGTATGTGAGATGGCTGTCGATTCTCACCGGGAAAGCGTAATCACGAAGCACTCCCCATTCCGGATGCTTGATCGTGATTTTCTTGGATTTAGCCGGGATATAGAGCCATATTTCACCAGTGTTGTCGATGCGTTTGATAATTCCTAAAGGAGTGGAGAATACAAAATCCGGACTACTTTGAATTTTGAGCAAAGCACAGTCTTCGTCGTTAAGATCGCGCACCGGATTGATGAAGGCCGAAACATCGTTGGGGAGCAGCCTGAACGATTCCACCGAAAATTTCTGTGCATGAGCTAAGAAGCCGACAGAAATCAGCACAATCAATATGACTAATCTAATATATTTGCTAAATCTTCGACTCATCACTCAATATTAAAATCACTTATATCAATCCGTTCCTCGCCCTCAGCTATAATCTTATGCGGCTGCCAGGTGCGGACATGAATCTGTGGCATCGACGGGTTACGGAAATCCCAAAGAAGGAACAGGTAGCCGTCGTCGGAATATTTATCGGTGGAATATTTCTGTCTCAAAGTCACGCCATAAATTCCCTTCATCGAAGGGTGACGCATAATGTTGAAATCCGAGAATTCCACTTTTATTTCCTTGTTGGCTTTGAATACCTCGGCCAATCGTGACAGATAAGCCTGTTTGGATCGGACAGCGTATGAAACCTTGGCATCACCCCCGCCGTCAGACTTGCGTCCGGTCTTGACTACATTTCCGACTATAATCAAAGCATTATCGCTGAACACCTGCCGGATAAAGTCGATATCCTTTGTGGGATATGCCGCTCGCAGATGTTCGCAATAGCTCAATATCTTCCGGCGACTGATTGAATCTGATTCCTCAAGATGGCTATTAATGATTTTCAAAGCCTCCTTGCGAAATGGATGGTTGGCAATCAGTCGCTCCGGGTTGACATCATAGAAATCGGTTGAACGCACAGCTATCTCCTCTGAGACGGAAGCAGATGGAGTTGAGGATTTTGTGGTTTCAGCAGATTTGGAATTTTCCGAAACCGGCATAGAGCTAATTAGAGCATCGTTAACCACCAGCTTTGCAGTATCTGTTTCTGAATTAGATTGATCGGCAGACATCGCCTCCGGTGGCTTTAAATCTGCGGCAGGAAGGGTAGCCAGCCATATAGCCACCCCACTAAGCAGGATAGCCACGGTAAGTAATATGATATTTAAAGTCTTCCTGTTGAATTTCATTATATTAGTTCCAGTTGGTGATTTCGCCTCCGATATTGATTTTTGTTTGTTCGGGACTCGCTTCTATAACCATACTCACAATATGGTGCATCCCCGGTTTGAATTGGAATTTGCTTTCAAACATATAGGATATGTCGTTGATAATGACCTCAACGAGCGGCACACGGTTGTCAATACGCTGGGGAACAACAATAGCGGTGTAGGAAGTGGCCGAAGCTTGACGTGCGATAATGGATTTTGGCTCGGCATACATATCCTTAGTGGCGACTCCGGCAGCCAAATCAATCGTAGCCTTGGTCGCTACGTTGTGCAACACCACAGTGGCCGTCGAAGGGAGCTCTCCTTCGTACTCTTCACCCTTAATAAGCCTGATGGTCAGTTTACTCATGATATGTTTGAAACTCAATGGAACAGGTGATGCGGATGCCGTGATACTCTTGCCCGAAGCAAACATAAAGTCAGAAGCTTCGTATCCGTTCATTCCTGTTGATGTTATGCCGCTTTGATCGCGTTCTACTTCAAAACTGAGGTCTGAAATTGATTCAATGTTATTCTTATATGGATAGTAGGCATATACATTGTATAATCCCCGGTCCCAATAGGCGGGAAGAGATGTGGCCCATGTTGAGCCGTTAAAACTCAATTTCTCGTTATTGAGAACATTTCCACCTGTCTCTAACGGTAGATGCGATTCACATAAGAACACACCGACGATATCGCCAGACTCAAAAGCGGTCTCTGTAGCTCTCGTGGCATCGGGGTGTGAAAAGGAGAATTCTATCTTCATTTTGCCTGCCTCTTCTAAAATATTCTGTTCGGGTATATCGTCAGAGCAAGAAGATATCCCGATCGCTAATGCTATCGCCATCAATCCTCCGTATATCTTATATTTCATATTGTTTTCAGTTTTCAGATATTAGATATCAGTTATCAGTTATCAGATATTAGATATCAGATATTAGATATCAGTTATCAGATATTAGTCCTTTTTACTTTATCTTTAATACTTATCACTTATTACTTATCACTTATCACTTATCACTTAGCGCAGCTTAAGCTTCGGTTTCCCTTTATGTATGACGGGTGCAAAACTTTGTCGCTTGGGAGAGGCCGCAGATTCATAACCGCTGCTTCTGGTTGCAGCCCCTCGCTTATCGTTTGCCACGAACTCCTCAAAGCTATATGTCTCTCCGGCATACTTCTTGATTCGGCGCACGATGCTTTCTCTACTGATTGTGCTGTAATAAGGGATATTATTATTCATGCAGCTCGTCTGCTCGGATCGGAACACACCCCTTGAGTGCATAAATCCCCCTTCGAAAACATCAACGATATCACTATAGCGAGGGTCGAATATCAGGTGACTCCAGCCAACCTGATGAATCTTGCCGTGGAGTTCGATATTGTCATACCAACCAAGTGATTTAGCATGGCGCACAGCATCGTCATGTTTGCAATCAAAGCATTTACATTCGCTGATGAAAGCATTGTGATAAATGTATTCGTCTGCAAGTTTTCCGAATCCGTGTCCTCCGGCTTCATGCTGAACTATGCCGCGAGAATCGTACGGATAATCGTTCGTGCTTTTGGGGCATATTGCAATCGTGGCTCCAGATTCCCACATCTTACAGATGCCACCGTATTCTGTGCTGTTCGGTACGAGGATTACAAGAGTCTGATCAAGATTATTCGTATTGACTGTCGGAGCTTTCAGCACGTAATTAAAGACCTCCGTTTCATCGCAACTAAGGCCTACGCCTCCCGTAAAAGTAGTATTGAAACGGTTGTTACGGATTGTGTTGACCGATCCCACTCCCGATTCATTAGATAGAGGAATTGCAGTGTAGACATTGAAATAGTCGCGATAAGTGGTATAAGGTTCGATTGAGAAGAAATGCTCTATCTGTTGGTTCATATCCGCAAGATAATTACCCTCCGCAATATCCTTTGCATCGTATCCGTCGCCTAAGATAACTATATTTATACCACCATTATTCCCTTTTGTAGCTCTTTGAAGCGTTATGAATTCATCTTCATCATAGTCAAAGCCGTATTGATTGACATGGCAGGAATGTGTATAATAGTCATCTTCTTTAAGACAAAAAACAATATCTCCCTCCCGACCGGAGGAGAATTTCGATGTTGCCTTGATTGTCAGGGTTACTTCTGTTTTCTTATTGCCGGAAGTCTGCGAAAGTTCACACCATGAAGGTTTCGACATCACTTCCCATTCACCCTCGGCATCAATGATAAGTGTCTGTTTATGCTGAGTGCTTAATGCGCATACAGAAGCCGGGCGACATAGCAACAGATGATGAGGGGCTATGCGTTTGAACTCCCGCCAGCCGGCAGTGGTCTGATATTGAGCCAGAGCCGTCTCAGGCACCTCCAGGGTAAAGTTATCTTTCGGCACCCCATCAAATGTATTCGACTGGATAGTAGGTGGAATTGTACTGTTACTAACTATTGAACCTAATCCAAAGCAACGACCAAATGCATCGTTACCAATAGTTTCGAGACTTTTCGGAAGTATTAAACCCTCTAAATCCGAGCACCTTGAGAATGCCTCCTCACCTATATTTACCAATCCTTCCGGAAATTCAAGAATACCGGCAAATTTGTTTCCCCAAAAAGCAGATGTCCCAATAGTTAATACATTTTTAGGCAATACGAGATTCCCTGAAAATCTATTGCATCCGAATGCCTTGCTGGAAATTATAGTTAAATTTTTGGGAAGCACCAACTCACCTTTAAAGTTGCAATTATAGAATGCTTCTCTTTCGATCAATATTATTCCGTCGTGTAAATGTAGGTTCCCATTAAAAGGAGTGAATGCAAATGAATCACTTAATATTTTTGTAATATTTTGAGGAATCACCAAATCTCCTGATAGGTGTCGACAATCATTAAAACAACTACCGCCGAGATAATTTAAAGATTGAGGTAATATCAAATTGCCATACAAATTATAACAATAATGAAATGCGGAACTTCCTATATATTCAAGACCCTCCGGTAAATTAAGTTGACAGGTAAATAGACACTGTTGGAATGCATTATTACCAATTGATTTCAGTGTTGATGGTAACACCAAAGTGCCTGTTAGTGTATTACATGATTTAAATGCTGATACTCCAATTTCTATTACTCCTTCCGGGATAGATAAAGATCCAGTAAGAACACAATTTTCGAAAGCAGATGCACCAATTGAAGTCAACTTTTCGGGTAATATGATTATGTTAAGAAATTTATTATTCTGGAAGGCTCTACTGGGAATTTGATCAGCTTCATAATTCCCATATTTTACTATTTTAACTTCCTTAAGGTTGAGGGCCTGCAAGCGAGACATTTGTTTATTCATAAACTCAAAGTCTCGCTGGTCTATTTGGCCTGTGACTTTCAGGTTCTGTATTGTCGCATAGTTAAGATTGGCTGCAACCATTGCATCCTTAAGACCTCCGGGAGTAGAGTTTACCACTATGTATTCTCGTGCCGAAGCATCGTGACTGACGAGATCGTTTTCCCACGGTGTTATACTTTCGCCTATGAGTGTAAGAGCGTAATCCCCGGTATTAAGTTTTTTATCAACACGGATAGAGAAGTTATTCATCTTTCCGGCTATATAAGTCATTGACTCAGTCTTCGAGAATTTATAAGGGATACCATCGATCGTAATGCTGAACAGAGTAGTGGAGGCGGGGATGGTTTGCGGCACTACTATCGCACGCCATTCGTCACCTTTCTGCGCCGGGATTATTGCATTCGGACTCACATGGCCGACATTCGTCACAACTCCTGTTGAGAGGTCAATGGTGCAGTCTTGAATAGTGTTTGTTACGAGCACCTGTTTAGACACCTTATGCCATTCACCATCGTCAAAACCTGATCCCTCCACGAGTGTCACACGGGCATTAGACATCTTATGCATCAGGGGGAGGCGGATGGTGCTGGTTGTGGGTTCGGCACCTCCGATTTTACCCCAGAGGAAATCAGATGCTTCATAGTCACCCATCTTGCCGTTATCGTATGTTCTTGCCTGATTGGTGCTCACGCTGAATGAATACGCATTAACATCGTCTGGTGAAGAAAAGGGGTAATAACCATAAATATCTACAGGAGTGTGTTTATCTTTCCAATAA
>JAIEAO010000018.1 GCA_029071345.1 Muribaculaceae bacterium
GAGTCCAGCTGTTGGTCTCCTGATTGAAGGTATATTGCACATTATCGGCACGGTTGCCTCTGTTAAGCAGAGTGCCCGGCTTATTAGCTGCGTAGTCCACGACATATATACCCATGACATCACCATCGGCGAAACCGTCGTCATTGGCGCGCGTGTTGTATTCCTGTTCGATTGACCCTGAGATATTTATAGTGCCTGCATCACCCTGTTCAGTATCGGGAGACTGAAAGTCGTCGTAAGCGCAACCGCCAAGACCCAAAGCCAAACTAAGTCCAATATATATTTTCAGATGATTCTTCATACTTTATACTTCATACTTCGAATAATCTTGGAGAAGATTATTCGGCGACACCGCCGTAATCGACGCCGTCTTCATCCCAAGGATTGATATTTACGTTGATGCCGTTGGTGGTCTTGCTTACGGTTACGGTAAACATATAGCTTTTACCACTTTCGAATGTGAATCCTTTGCGGAGCACAAATTCGGAGCCGTCTACCGTTACGCTAATCAGATTCTGTTCAGCAACGGTCTGCGGTACAATAAGAGCGCGATAGTTACCGTCTGCATACAAAGGAGTAACGGTTACCGGGTTTCCTGTGGCAGTAACAGCTGAATTCGTGAAATTTACCGATGCTCCGGTTTTAAGTCCGTTAATCTTAACCGCAATATTCGATTTTGCAAGATCCTCTTTTGTAAAGCCGTTGCCCGGTTCAATCTGGATTTGGATACGGCTCATCACATGGCTTGCCGGAATAACGACGGCGAAAGAGGTGGGGGCGATTTTCACAGCTTTGCCAACCATGAAATCTGAAGCCTTAAATGCAGCGTCAGTAGACTGATCTGCATTGACCGTGAAAGGATGGGCCGTTACCGAGGTTACTTGGGAATAAGGATAATAGAGGTAGAAATCGGTGAAGGTCTTTACATCTTTCCAATAGATAGGGGAGTCCGGGGTCCAAGAGCCGGAATAAGTGAATCTCATATTGTCCACATGATTACCACTGTTAAGCAACTGCCCCGGAGTGTCACCGTTATAGTTCACTACATAAAGACCTATACAGTCATTAGTCTCAAATCCGAAATCGGTGGCCCTGGTGTTAAAGCTCGGGCTTATTCGGATTTCGAGTTTCTCTTCGGTAGGTGTTGACGGGTCCGTATTATTATTCGGAGGAGTGGGGTTATCACCGGAGTTCTTACTGCAAGCCATGAGGAGGAAGAGAGTAAAGATCTGTGCTAAAGTGGAGTTTATTTTCATAAATATGATTCGTAAAAGTTGATATTGGCGTATTGTACACAAAATTTGATAAATTTCGCGAATAAGCAAAGAGAGAACGTCGGCCGAAGGCCGGTGCTCGGTGCCCACAGGCACTTTGACTTACCGCAAAATTAGTAAAAATATATGTAAATTAAGCAATTCCTACTTCAAAAGTTGTCGATTCCTTTTTAGTCAAAAAAGGTGAGTTATCGTCAGACAACTCCCTCCTGCGGATTTCTGGACTACCGGACCAAGAAAGTTGCACTAAAGATAACTCACCTCAGCATATAACGGATATAACATCGACACCACGCGAAGCGTACCCATAGACTGAGAAAGAGCGTCTCCAGCATCATCATCTTGTTTGAAAGTGTCCAGTTTTCAGGAGGTGAATGCAAAAACGCTTTAATAATTATGTAGGTTGAGTCTATGATTGCCTTTTATTATCAGTTCTGCATTAGATTCAACATTACAAAGTTAAGCAAAAAATCTCTCATCGGGTATAGGAAATCCGTTAAATTCTCTATTTCCATATTAATTTCCATGACCCTCCCCGACGACTCCGTCCATTATCCATAATAATTAATAAGACAGGCCTCCTGATAATGGAAGCCTGTCCAATTTAGGCAAAGTAAATTTTTAAAATGCTAAAAGTTTTGTCATAGTGATTATTTCTTGTATTTGATAACGCGGAAATCATTTTTTGAATCTATGATTACAGCATCTGCTTTCATTTTGTAAGCCGTGCGAGCTGCTTTATACAAAAGATTATGCTCCAGGCTACGCTTTTCCGGGCGTAAAAGTGGAATAATCAATGGTCCGTAAGTACTGAATGCAACTGTCTCAAAGGGCTTGTCAACGGAATTCTCATCCATATAGATATCAATATTTTCATAAACGATCTTTTTCTTTTTGTGATCTTTAAAAAAGAGCTTATTGAATATAGATGTTTTATTAACTCTCTTCTCGTACATAGATTCGAGTTTGTCAGTGGGTAAACTACCGACAGTGCTACATGATGAAAGCGATGCTATTAATGCAAAACAAAATAAATAAGAGATTTTCTTTTTCATTTTAGTAATTGTGATTGGATTTATAATATTTCGGGAGCAAAGGTAATATTGGGATTTTGAATAGAACGAATAATTTTTGGTTCAAGTTGGTTCACGATTCAAAAAATTTTTTTATTCATTGAAAATGACGATGAATGGCATCTATTTATTAAAAAACAACAGGCTTCCGCATTGCGAAAGCCTGTAATGTAGGATGGAGTAATAGTCGGAAGGAAGTATAGAGGTGAGACGGAGGGATAATGTCAGAACTTGTTTACCTGATATTTGTTCCAACCGTCTTTGAGGTATGCGAGCGACTGTTCTGCAGCTGCTACGCCGGCATTGAAGTTTGCCTCAGCTGTCTGCGCTCCCATTTTCTTCGGAGTGAAAAATACGCGTGCGGCGAATTTCTGTTCGAATTCCTCTGAATTATCGGGTTTGATGTCGGAAACATAGCGTAGATCGGGACGCTCCCCGAGGGCTTTTATCAGTCCGGCTTCATCGATGACCTCTTTGCGTGCGGTGTTTATGAGCACACCGTTTTTCGGCATGAGCATCACGAGGTCATAGCCGATAGAGTTGCGGGTTTCGGCAGTAGCCGGGATATGAAGCGATACGAAGTCATTTTCAGAGAAGAGTTGTTTTACATCGTGAAGAGGTGTGACGCCGTCTGCCTCCATAACAGCATCCGATACGAATTTATCAAGCGCCGTAAGTTTCATTCCGAATCCTTTGGCGATGCGGGCAACGTTGCGGCCAACCTGACCGTAAGCATAGATGCCGAGGGATTTGCCTTTGAGCTCTGAGCCTGATTTGCCGTTATACTGGTTGCGGCACATCATGATGATCATGCCGAAAACGAGTTCAGCCACAGCGTTTGAGTTCTGACCGGGAGTGTTCATTACGCAAATTTTGCGGGCTGAAGCAGCATCGAGGTCGATATTGTCGTATCCTGCGCCGGCGCGTACGATAACTTTAAGGTTCTTGGCATGGTCGAGAAGGGGAGCGTCAACTTTGTCGCTGCGAACGATGAGCGCATCGGCGTCTGCGATTGCTTCGATGAAATCTTCGCGTGTGCCACCCTCAACGAGCTTCATCTCGCTGCCGGCTGCATTGATAGCGTTTGCTATAGCCTTAACTGCTGCGGGAGCGAAAGGCTTTTCGGTGAAAACAAGTATTTTCATGTTGATTTCGGTTTTCAGTTATCGGTTTTCAGTTTTCAGTACTAATGACTGAGAACTGAAAACTTCCAACTTATAACTAATTAATGTTTAGCTTCGAATTCTTTCATTGCATCTACGAGCACTTTCACGCTGTCGAGCGGAAGAGCGTTGTAGAGAGATGCGCGGAAACCACCGACAGAACGGTGACCCTTGATACCTACAATGCCTTTTGAAGTAGCAAACTCCATGAAGTCTTTTTCGAGTTCTGCATAATTGGGGTTCATCACGAAGCAAACGTTCATGATCGAACGGTCTTCCTCTGCAACTGTTCCGACAAACAGTTTGTTACGGTCGATCTCATCATAAAGCATAGCGGCTTTTTCGAGGTCGAGTTTCTCCATAGCCTTAACACCACCCATCTCCTTATAATAACGGAGAGTCATGAGCGCGGAATAGATCGGGAGCACCGGGGGAGTGTTGAACATCGAACCTTTCTTGATGTGCGTGCGGTAGTCGAGCATTGTCGGGATCGGACGGCTAACCTTACCGAGAAGGTCTTCGTTAACAATCACGATAGTCACGCCTGAGGGTGCGAGGTTCTTCTGTGCGCCGGCATATATCAAACCGTATTTAGTGGGATCAAATTCGCGAGAGAAGATGTCTGATGACATATCGCAGACTACGGGAACGGGAGAATCGAAATCGTGACGGATCTCTGTACCGTAGATTGTATTGTTGGATGTGAAGTGGAAGTAATCCACATCAGAGGGGATGGTGAAATCCTTCGGGATATAATTGAACTTGGTGTCTTCTGAAGAAGCGAGAACTTCAACATCGCCGAAGATCTTAGCTTCCTTGATGGCGTTTGTAGCCCATGTGCCGGTGTTGATGTAAGCGGCTTTCTTTTCGAGAAGGTTGAAAGGCACCATGCAGAACTGCAGGCTTGCACCTCCGCCGAGGAAGAGGACATGATAGTTCTCGGGAAGATTGAGAAGCTCTTTAGTGAGTGCTACAGCTTCATCCATTACAGCCTGAAACTGTTTGCTGCGGTGAGAGATCTCCAGAATGGAAAGACCCATATCTGAAAAATCCTGAATTGCTTCTGCTGTCTTCTGAATGGTGTAAGGACTCAGGATACTTGGTCCTGCATAAAAATTATGTTTCTTCATGATATAAAAATTATTTGTGTAGGTTTACCCGATTATTTTGCAAATTGTAAGAATTATCCGACAAATCCTACATAATTAATGTTAGTTAAATTCATGTTGAAAACCGTAAGAACGATTCACGGAGCAAATATAACTTAAAAAAACAATAAAGAAAATTTTCAGCAATAAAATTTTTGCTAAATTTGCGGCAACGCGCACCGGCCTACGGCCGACGTTTTCTCTTTGCTCACTCGCGAATATTTGTAGAAACCCCAATATTTATTATATTTGCAAAGAATTATGGCAACGGCAAAAACTAAATCGGTCTACTTCTGCAGCAATTGCGGTTATGAAAGTGCGAAATGGCTCGGGAAATGCCCGGGCTGTGGAGAATGGAATACGTTTGTTGAGGAGAAAGTAAGCACCCGCGCCGGTAAAAACTCGAAGAAGGGGCTTGTAAAAAGCAGCAAGCCTGTGAAACTCTCCGAAATTGAAATCAAGGAGGAGATGCGGATTCGTATGCCTTCATCGGAACTTAACCGTGTATTGGGAGGTGGACTCGTTGCCGGAAGCCTTACGTTGATAGGTGGAGAGCCCGGTATCGGCAAATCGACGTTGCTGCTTCAAAATATATTATCAATCCGCAATCGTAAGA
Organism: Muribaculaceae bacterium; assembly: GCA_029071345.1. Lineage (GTDB taxonomy): Bacteria > Bacteroidota > Bacteroidia > Bacteroidales > Muribaculaceae > Lepagella. The sequence goes on from JAIEAO010000018.1 coordinate 5,275, forward strand.
TCCTTTATGTGTCGGGAGAGGAAAGTACGTCACAATTGAAAATGCGTGCTGACCGTCTTGGAAAGATTTCAGATGATACCTATATATTATGTGAGACTGACCTTGACACAATATTCACGCAGATTGAGAATGTGCAGCCGGGGTTGGTAGTGGTCGATTCAATACAAACCATTCACTCCGCTGATATAGAGTCGGCTCCCGGAAGTGTGTCGCAGGTGAGGGAGTGTGCTGCCGGATTGCTTCGTTATGCTAAAGAATCGGGAGTGCCGGTGATACTTGTCGGTCATATTAATAAGGATGGTGCGATTGCCGGTCCGAAGGTGTTGGAGCATATAGTCGACACAGTGCTGCAGTTCGAAGGTGACCGACAGTATCTATACAGAATCCTACGCTCAATCAAAAACCGATTCGGATCTACCAACGAAATCGGTATATATGAGATGGTGCAGAAAGGACTCAAAGAGGTCAAGAATCCTTCGGAAATGCTCTTGTCGGAAAACCGTGATGAGGAAATGAGCGGTATAGCTATTGGTGTCACGATGGAGGGTATCAGACCCTTTATGGTAGAGGTTCAGGCATTGGTGTCGTCGGCAGCTTACGGAACACCTCAAAGATCTGTTACCGGTTTTGACCAGCGACGCCTCAATATGTTGCTGGCGGTTTTAGAGAAACGTGCCAAATTCAAATTATCGCAGAAAGACGTATTCCTTAATATCGCGGGAGGACTAAAGGTAGCAGATCCGGCTTTGGATATGGCTGTGGTTGCAGCAATCATGAGTTCCAATTTTGATATTCCGATTGACCGGAAGATTGCATTTGCCGGAGAAGTCGGTCTGTCGGGAGAAATTCGCACCGTCACAAGAATAGAGCAGCGGGTTCTTGAAGCTCAGAAGCTGGGATTCGATTCAATAATTATTCCCCGAGGGAATCTTAAGGGAGTGAAAGATACATTTACCATTAATATTATTGAAGCTGGGAAGGTGGAGGATATCTTCAAAAATATTTTCGGTTGATCGAAAATATTCTTAAAATTAAGTGCTAAAGCACTTAATACATTAAGTTTGCGGATAAATAATTATTAATTCTCAATTATTAATTATTAATTAGAAAAAGGAGTGGGAAATATAATAGATTATAATAAAGTTGAGATAGAGAGAGCCGACCGGCTGGTGATGAAAGATGTAGGCTTCACTGTGTCGGAAGGTGAATTCTGCTATCTTGTAGGCAAAGTGGGCAGTGGTAAAAGTTCTTTGCTTAAGACCATGTATGCGGATGTCCGTCTCACAACCGGAGAAAAGGCCGAGGTGCTGGGTTATGACCTGTTGCATCTCAAGAAAAGGGATATACCTTATCTGCGCCGCAGCATAGGGATCGTGTTTCAGGATTTCCAGCTTCTTCAGGATCGGTCGGCAGCCGCAAATTTACGCTTCGTGCTGCAGGCCACGGGTTGGAAGTCGAAGACCGAGATTGAAGATCGGATTGAAGAGGTGCTTCAGGCCGTAGGAATGGAAAATAAAAGTTATAAGATGCCTCATGAGCTAAGCGGTGGCGAGCAGCAGCGTGTGGTAATCGCACGCGCATTGCTTAACAAACCAAAACTGATCGTTGCCGACGAGCCTACGGGCAATCTTGACCCGCATACAGGTTATCAGATTGTTAGCCTGCTTCATAAACTTTCTGAAGAGGGAACAGCAATCGTAATGGCTACGCACAATATGCAGATGGTAGAGGATTTTCCGGCCCGAGTGTTACGTTGCGAAAAAAAAGCGTTGAAGTTTTAAAATGAAAAATAGGGCTTAAAGTTTTAAAATATAGAAATATTCATTAACTTTGCATGATTGATGATTGTTGAGCCATATTTAAGGCGTTTACAAATGTAAGAAAATGTAAAGATAAAGAGCCGGGAAACGGTCATCGGTCATCAGAAAAAGAAAACTATTAGAACCAATCTATATCATAAACAAAAGCTATTAGCAATGGCAGAAAAAAAAGAAACTCTTTTCGACGCGTTTCAGCCTGTCACCACCGAAGAGTGGAAGGCTAAAATTACCGCCGATCTGAAGGGCGCTGATTTTGACAAGAAGCTTGTCTGGCGCACAAACGAGGGATTCAATGTTCAGCCTTTTTACAGAAAGGAAGATATTGAGAATCTCCCCACAATCGGATCTCTCCCCGGAGAATTCCCTTATGTAAGAGGAACCCGCGACAACAACGACTGGCTCATTCGTCAGGAGGTTGAGGGTGCAACTGCAGAGGAAATGAACGCACACGCGCGTCATATCCTGGATAAGGGCGCAGAATCAATCGGACTCTCATTGCGTCATGGCAAGGCAGAGCTTGATCTTGCTGTAATCCTCAAAGACATCGATCTTAAGAAAGTAGAGGTTAACATCGTATGCTGCCCCGGCAAAGCTGTTGAGGTTGCAGAGAAACTTGTAGCCCTTATCAAGGCAGCCGGTGCGGAAAATGAATTCCGCGGCTCTGTGGCATACAATCCTTTCCGCCGTCTGCTCAAGCACGGTCTCGCTTTCCCCAAAGACGCAGCAAAAGAAGGTCTTGCTCTTTACAACGTAGTTAAAGACGTTAAGAACCTCCGCTGCTTCGCTGTTGACAGCTTTATGTTCAACAATGCCGGTGCATTCATCACTCAGGAACTCGGTTATGCTCTTGCATGGGGCGCTGAGTGGATGACAATGATGACAGAGGCAGGCATGACAGCCGAAGAGGTTGCCGATCGCATCAAATTCAATATGGGTATTTCATCTAACTACTTCATGGAGCTTGCAAAATTCCGCGCCGGACGTATGCTTTGGGCCGAGATCGCAAAAGCTTATGGAGTGTCGGACGAAGGTTGCAAGATGTTTGTACACGCTGTGACAAGCAAGTTCAACCAGACTCTCTACGATTCACACGTAAACCTCCTCCGCTCTATGACAGAGACCATGAGTGCGGCTCTCGCAGGTGTAGATTCACTTGAGACGCTTCCCTTCGATCTCTGCTACAAGACTCCGGATGAGTTCAGCGAGCGTATCGCCCGCAACCAGCAGGTTCTTCTCCGCGAAGAGTCACACCTCAACAAGGTTGTGGACCCCGCAGGCGGTTCTTATTATATCGAGACTCTCACAGCATCTATCGCAGATCAGGCTTGGAAGGTATTCAACGAGGTTGAGGATAACGGCGGTTTCGCTGCTATGCTTGCCAAGGGTGAGATTCAGGCAAAGGTTAACGAGTCGGGCGTAAAACGTCATCTCGATGTAGCACGCCGTAAAGAAAATCTTCTCGGCACAAACATCTACCCGAACTTCAACGAGAAAGCTCTTGAGAAATTCAATGCAGAGCCTAAGTGCAACTGCGGATGTGGCGAAGCTGCCGACGGAGCTGTTGAATCACTCAACATGGATCGCGCCGCAAGCCAGTTTGAGGCACTTCGCCTTGACACCGAGCGCGCCGCTCATCGTCCGAAGGTGTTCATGCTTACAATCGGTAACCTCGCAATGCGCCTTGCCCGCGCACAGTTCTCTTCAAACTTCTTCGGATGCGCAGGTTATGAGATTATCGACAACATCGGTTTCAATACGGTTAAAGAGGGTGTAGATGCAGCAATGGAGAAAGGTGCTGATGTTGTAGTGCTTTGCTCAAGCGATGACGAGTACGCTCAGTACGCACCCGAAGCTTTCAAAGAGCTCGACGGCCGCGCTATGTTCGTAGTAGCAGGCGCCCCCGCTTGCATGGAAGAGCTCAAAGCACAGGGAATCGAGAATTTTATCCATGTGAAAGTGAATGTGCTTGACACTCTTATTGGATTTAACGCTAAACTCCTCAAATGATCATGAGACCGAATTTTAAAGAAATAGATATCACAAAAGCCTTTGCAGGCAAAGGCCAGAAACCGGCAGCAGCTGAAGAATGGATGACTGCCGAGCTTATCCCGGTTAAACCGGTATATACCAAGGAGGATCTTGAGGGTATGGAGCACCTTGATTTCGTATCGGGTATTCCTCCGTTCCTCCGTGGCCCGTACAGCGCCATGTATCCTCTCCGCCCCTGGACCATCCGTCAGTATGCCGGATTCTCCACAGCGGCAGAGTCTAATGCATTCTATCGCCGTAACCTTGCATCAGGTCAGAAAGGTCTTTCTGTAGCATTCGACCTTCCGACCCACCGCGGTTACGATGCCGACCACGAGCGTGTAGTAGGCGACGTAGGTAAGGCTGGTGTATCAATCTGCTCTATCGAGGATATGAAGGTGCTTTTCGATGGTATTCCATTGAACAAGATGTCTGTGTCAATGACTATGAACGGTGCGGTGCTTCCCGTACTCGCATTCTACATCAACGCAGGTCTTGAGCAGGGTGCTAAACTTGAGGAGATGGCCGGAACAATTCAGAACGACATTCTGAAAGAGTTCATGGTGCGTAACACTTACATATACCCGCCGGCATTCTCAATGAAGATCATCGCTGACATCTTCGAGTACACCTCAAAGAATATGCCTAAGTTCAACTCTATCTCTATCTCCGGTTACCACATGCAGGAGGCCGGTGCTACAGCAGATATTGAGCTTGCATACACACTCGCCGACGGTCTCGAATATCTCCGCGCAGGTGTTAACGCCGGTATGGATATCGACTCGTTCGCTCCCCGTTTGTCATTCTTCTGGGGTATCTCTATGAACTACTTCATGGAGATCGCAAAGATGCGTGCAGCCCGTATGCTCTGGGCTAAGATAGTTAAGCAGTTCAACCCGAAGAACCCGAAATCTTTGGCTCTCCGCACACACTGCCAGACTTCCGGATGGTCACTTACAGAGCAGGATCCCTTCAACAACGTTGGCCGTACTTGCGTAGAGGCGATGGGTGCCGTTCTCGGTCACACTCAGTCGCTCCACACCAACGCTCTTGACGAGGCTATCGCACTTCCGACAGACTTCTCAGCTCGTATCGCCCGTAACACTCAGATCTATATCCAGGATGAGACTTATGTTACAAAACAGGTTGACCCGTGGGGTGGTAGCTACTATGTAGAGTCTCTCACCAACGAGATCGCACACCGCGCTTGGGAGCATATTCAGGAGATTGAGAAACTCGGTGGTATGGCCAAGGCAATCGAGACCGGTCTTCCGAAACTCAAGATTGAAGAAGCTGCAGCACGCACTCAGGCTCACATCGACAAGGGCACTCAGACCATCGTCGGTATCAACAAATATCGTCTTGACCATGAGGATCCCATCGATATCCTTGAGGTTGACAACACTGAGGTTCGCAAAGAGCAGTGCGCTCGTCTTGAGGAGCTGAAGAAAGATCGCGATGAGGCTGCCGTTCAGGAAGCACTCGCCAAGATCACAGAGGCTGTAAAAGATCCTTCTAAGGGCAATCTCCTTGACCTCGCTGTTAAGGCAGCCGGTCTCCGTGCATCGCTCGGTGAGATCTCAGATGCCTGCGAGGCAGTGGTAGGACGTTACAAAGCTGTAATCAAAACTATTTCAGGCGTGTATTCAAACGAAGAGAAGGGCGATCCCGAATTTGAGGAGGCTCGCAAAGCTGTTGCCGACTTCGCCGCTCGCGAAGGTCGTCAGCCGCGTATCATGATTGCCAAGATGGGTCAGGACGGTCACGACCGTGGTGCAAAGGTAGTAGCCACCGGTTATGCCGACTGTGGTTTCGACGTGGATATGGGACCGTTGTTCCAGACTCCGGCTGAGGCTGCCCGTCAGGCTGTTGAGAACGACGTTCATATTCTTGGTGTGTCTTCACTTGCTGCGGGTCACAAGACTCTCGTTCCGCAGGTGATCGAGGAGCTCAAGAAACTCGGTCGTGAGGATATCATGGTAACTGCCGGTGGTGTGATCCCCGCACAGGACTATGACTTCCTTTACAAGGCCGGTGTAGCCGCTATCTTCGGTCCCGGTACCCGCATTCCGAAGAGCGCTATCGAAATGATCCGTCTGCTCAACGAAGACCGCGCAGAGTAATCATATCATTCCTCAACTGGAATGTTCGCATACAGAAATGGGAGCGACGACCAAATGGCCGTCGCTCCTTCAATCTAAAGGATGAATTTGGAAGATATAATGAATAGATTTTCAGAATATAGGAATAAGATCTATAATACGGAGGATGAAGAATTTCCGGATACATATAATCTGGAAGATGATTCCGGGCAGAGTGATTCAATGGAATATCATTTGCCGGAAGATGATGTGAATGATGATGATGAGATAGAGGATGATGATCCGCCTGCATGGAAGGGAGAACTTCCTAAGTCTGATCCTACGGCTTTCGGAATGATGCTTAGAATTATGAGTGATCCGACGGAAGGTTGGAAACAACTCAAACGATCAAAATTCTCTGTTGAAAAAATGTCGGCAACGCTGTTTTATCCGTTGATTATTTTTGCGGGTTTGGCAAATCTGACCGCGTTGTTTTATGACACAGGAAACGAAGCCGGAGAAATGATAACGTCGATAATATTCACCGGCATCACATTCTTTTTCGGTTATTTCACTGCCATTCTTGGCGGAGGAATGTTATTAAGTAAGGAGGCAAAGGAATCTCTCCGTACTCCGTTTGGAAAGGAATTCATAATGATGAGTGTTTCGACGCTCGCATTATTCTACATATTATTCAGATTAGTGCCAATGGCCGCTCCGATTATAGCTTTTTTCCCTATATGGACGGTTTATGCAATGGCAAAGGGGATCAGATTGCTCAGAGTTCCCAAAGATAAGGAAGCAAAGAATATTACTATTCTCGCAATTCTCGTGATAGGTTGTCCGATTTTGTGGGATTGGATTTTGAGTAAAATGATACCGCAATAAAGATTACGCCGATGAAAGCAGATCAGGTAAATATTAAAAATAAGAGAGCGAGGTTCGATTATGAAATCTCCGAGACATTTGTAGCCGGGATAGTGCTTACAGGAACGGAGATAAAATCGATCCGCGAAGGGAAGGCCTCTCTTGTCGATACATATTGTGTTGTAGAACGTGGTGAGGTATGGGTTAAAGGTATGAACATATCTGAATATTTCTACGGCTCATATAATAATCACGTGGCAAGAAGAGACCGGAAGCTTCTGCTGAATAAGAAAGAGATTTCCAAGCTCGAAAAAGCAGCGGAAGATGTAGGTTTCACTATTGTACCAATCAGGGTGTTTATCAATGAGCGTGGTCTGGCTAAGATGCAGATCGGTGTCGGACGCGGTAAGAAACAATATGACAAACGCCAGTCAATCCGTGAACGTGAAGATAAGCGCAGCATGGATCGAATGTTCAAGCATTAATCGGTAATAATGTCAAATCGTAAGAGCAAAATACGCGAGCTTGAATTGTTGGCACCGGCGGCTAATGTTGCGATTGCACGTGAGGCTATTCTTCATGGAGCTGATGCGGTGTATATCGGTGCGTCGAGCCACGGAGCGCGTAAAAGTGCGTCGAATTCGGTAGAGGATATCGCCGAGTTAGTGAAATTTGCCCATCAATATCATGCTAAAGTATATGTGACGGTAAATACATTAGTATATGATAAAGAGATCACTAATGTAAAAAATCTTATCCGTCAATTATATTTAGTAGGTGTCGACGCACTCATAGTGCAGGATATGGGGGTGCTCCGTATGGATATTCCTCCGATTGAGCTTCATGCGAGCACGCAGTGCGATACGCGCGACGTGGATAAAGCCCGTTTTCTTGAAAAGACCGGATTTTCACAAATAGTGTTGGCGCGTGAGTTGAGTCTTGAGGAAATACAAGCGATTTGCGATGCCGTGACTGTGCCGGTGGAGTGTTTCATTCATGGAGCGTTATGTGTAAGCTATTCAGGACGCTGCCGTGCGAGTCAGATGGAGACAGGTAGAAGCGCCAACAGGGGTGAGTGCTCACAATTATGCCGGTTGCCTTATACCCTTACCGATGCTGATGGTAAAGTCCTGGTTAAAGACAAATACCTTTTGTCGCTAAGGGATTTCAACGCTTCGGCTCAGTTGGCGCAATTGGTAGAAGCCGGTGTGTCGTCGTTTAAGATAGAGGGCCGGTTAAAAGATGCCGGTTATGTTAAGAATATAACTGCTTATTACCGTGCGCTTCTCGATTCGATTATAGCTGCGAATCCTGATAAATATAAAAGATCATCATACGGCAAAAGCGAAATTTCTTTTATTCCCGATCCAAACAAAAGTTTCAACCGTGGTTTCACGTCTTATTTTTTAGAAGGTAGACGCCAGAAACCGATGACCTCATTCTATACTCCTAAATCGTTCGGTGAGGTGATTGAGGATATAAGAGAACTGAAAAATGGAGACGGCATCAGCTTTATAAATGAGGCCGGAGAATATGAGGGGGTAAGAATAAATAGGGTAGAGAATGGCAGACTCATTGGCGCAAAACCATTTAGATTACCGAAGAATTGTCAGATTTACCGGACTTACAACCGCGAATGGCAGAACGAGATGGAGCGTGATACTGCTGTAAGGAAGATTGCTGTCGATATAGAAATTAACGATAATTCTGTTACCGCTTCTGATGAAAGAGGGGTTAGGGTCACTATTCCTTTAGACACAGATAAGTTTGAGGCTCAGAAGGTGATGGATCCGATGCGCACTTTCGCAAAACTCGGCAACACTATCTACATACTCCGTAATTTTGAGAATAATCTTGATCCCAAGATATTCATTCCCGCCTCACAGCTCACTGAAATTCGTAGAAAGCTGATAGCTGAACTTGACCGTGCAAACGAAACAACATATCCGTACCATTATCGCCGACAGGAAGATAAAGAGTATAAGTATCTGAAGGAGACATTAGAGGCTGAGGATAATGTAGCCAACCGTTTGGCCGAAGAATTCTACAAAGAGCATGGTGCTTTGACTGAATGGAAGGCGATCGAGGTTTCAGAAAATCCTAAAGATGAGACTGAGGTGATGACTACCCGTTATTGTCTACGCCGTGAGTTGGGTATGTGTAAGAAAGAGAAAAACGGCTCGAAAGCATACAAGGATGCCCGCGAACCGTTTTATATCCAGTCTGGTCCAACGCGATTCCGCCTACAGTTTGACTGCGCCAGCTGCGAAATGCGCGTAATCTCCCCCAACCGAAAATAATAAAAGTTTATTTACTAATTTAGACCTTATCAATCATTGTTAAGTAATAAAATAACTTCTTCCTTGAGTTTCGGGATGTCATTTATTACGATATTCCATATAATATGAGGTTCAAGAGTATCGTATGCGTGTACAATATAATTTCGGGTATTCTTGATATTGCGTGCATTGTTTATTGGGATATTAGGATCAAGCTGAAGTATCTTTGACATCGCTTCTCCAATAATTCCAATGTTTCTTTCAATAGCACGTTTGAACATCAAATCATCAATATATACCTGATATTGGCGAGGTCGTTGCGAAAGAAACAATTCAATTTCTTCTATGGCTAATTGAATATCAGATAGGTATTTCTTAATCGTTCTATCCATAAATAAGTTGTTTTGTTTCGTTTAATTCTTCAATGAAATATGGATTCCTTAAGCAATCCTCATCCACAAGGTCAATTCTTCTTCCCATCAAATCTGTCAAATCGGTATAGAATTGGATTCGATTCTCTCCGGCTACTAAAGGATCTTCTTCATGTTGGAATGTTGCTGAAAAATCCACATCGCTGTTCTCATTGAAACGCGGTGTCAAGATTGAACCGAATACATACAACGATTTTACCTTATACTTTTTGCATAAGGCTATTATCTTTTGGAGATTATCAGTAATCAAATGCATAGTAATCCTCTACGATTTGCCACAAAGTTAATTATTAATCAATTAAACTCCAAATCTAAAATTATAACACAATTCATTTTGGGATTGTGTCGGGGTTGTTGGTGGTGGTGGTGTCGGCCGGGAGAGGATGGGCGTAGGCGTAGAGCAGGGAGTCGCGGAGGTGTATAATGCGCGTCGATAGGTTTTTCAGCGTGTCGTTTTCTCCCTCCGCAAGTTCGTAATCAGCTCCAGCCGGGTATGAGTAGTTGAGATTTGTTATGTCATTGTCATACCGATCAAAAAGAGCAAGGAGAATGGTTGAATCTTTGGCGTGACTGATGCTGTCGATATACTTGGTTGACAACGCTACGCTTTTCAGATAAAGCTCTCGCGCCGGTTCTCGCAAAGTATTGACTTTCTTTTTCTCACATGATGATACGACTACGCATAAGAGCGTTATCACCATCATGAATATCCCTGACAATCTTTTCATTATCCTAATTTTTCTTTAAGGAATTTACCGGTGTAAGAATTCTCGACTTTAGCAACTTGTACGGGTGTACCCTCGGCAACAATCATACCGCCGGCATCGCCACCTTCCGGACCTACGTCAATAATCCAATCTGCCGATTTAATTACGTCCATGTTGTGCTCAATGATAAGCACAGTGTTTCCCTTCTCTACGAGTCGGTTCAGCGACTTCATCAAGGTGGAGATATCGTGGAAGTGCAATCCAGTTGTCGGTTCGTCGAAAATAAACAGTGTGTGGTCATCCTTTTCCTGAGAGATGAAGTAAGCCAACTTAACGCGCTGGTTTTCACCACCTGAAAGGGTAGAGGAGGACTGACCGAGCTTGATATAACCTAATCCTACATCCTGCAACGGTTTGAGTCGCTTGATAATCTTCTTTTCCTGCGATCCGGGTGATTCCGACAGGAATTCGATAGCCTGATTCACGGTCATTTCAAGGAAGTCATAGATGTTTTTACCTCTGTATTCCACGTCAAGGACTTCCTGTTTGAAACGCTTGCCGTGGCAAACCTCGCACGGAATCTCAATGTCGGCCATAAACTGCATCGGTATCGTGATCGTGCCTTCACCCTTGCACTCCTCGCAACGTCCACCTTCGGTGTTGAATGAGAAATAGGCTGGAGTGAAACCCATCTGTTTGGAAAGCTGCTGATCGGAGAAAAGTTTTCGTATCTCATCGAAGGCTTTCAGATATGTCGCAGGGTTACTTCGCGATGAAGTACCGATAGGATTTTGGTCCACAAATTCCACTCCTGTAACACTTCGGAGATCGCCGCCGATTGATTTGTGTGCACCCGGAATATCCACAGGTTCTCCGAGTGCGCGGATAAGTGACTTATAAAGGATTTCCTTAACCAATGTTGATTTACCGCTACCGCTCACTCCCGTAACCACGGTCATGATTCCGAGCGGAAATTTTACATCAATATTCTTAAGGTTGTTTTCCGCTGCTCCTTTTATCTCTATGAATTTCTTCCACGGTCTGCGATGGTCGGGAACAGGTATAGTTCTGTCGCCACGCAGATAATCCACAGTGTAGGAGCCGTTGGCATCACCACCCTTGTTAAGGATATCGTTTACATTCCCCTGGAAAACGAGCTGGCCACCAAGTCGTCCGGCATCGGGACCTATATCCACAATCTCATCCGCTGCCCGCATGATATCCTCGTCATGCTCAACCACAACCACGGTATTACCGATCTGTTGCAGATTTCTAAGCACGCGGATCAAACGCTCTGTATCTCGTGAATGAAGACCTATACTCGGTTCGTCAAGAATGTATAGCGAACCAACCAGCGAACTACCGAGCGAAGTGGCAAGGTTGATACGCTGACTTTCACCGCCGGAGAGGGTAGAGGAAAGTCGGTCGAGGGTAAGGTAACCCAATCCTACGTTGTCAAGGAAGCTGAGTCGCTGACGGATTTCCGTCAGGAGTCGTGCTGCGATTGCCTCGTCAGTTTCTCCGAGGTTTATATTCTTCATAAACTCTGAAAGCTCCGAAATAGGCATACGCACCATGTCGAATATAGTCTTCCCTGCCACTTTCACATACTCCACATCCTTGCGTAGTCGCGAACCGTGACAATCGGGGCAAACGCTCTTACCACGGTAACGGGCCTTTAGCACGCGGTACTGAATCTTATCCTGTTTTGTGTCAATCCAACGGAAGAAACCGTCGATACCCTCCCAATGACTGTTGCCATGCCAGAGGAAATCTTTCTGAGCCTGTGTGAGTTCGATGTAGGGGGTATGGATCGGGAAATTGAAGCGCGGAGCAAGATGGATCAGGCGTGTCTTCCACTCGTTCATCTTGTCGCCGCTCCAGCATTTCACTGCGTTTTGATAGACCGACAGCGTTTTATTAGGAATCACAAGTTCCTCGCTGATACCTAACACTTTACCGAAACCTTCGCAAGTGGGGCAAGCACCATAGGGATTATTGAAATTAAACATCAGGTCGCTCGGCTCACGGAATTCCATCCCGTCAGCAACGAAGCGTTTGGAGAACTGATGTTCATGAGCACCATCCTCACCCCAAATCTTGATTATACACTCGTCGTGCCCTTCGTAATAGGCTGTCTCAACGGAGTCAGTAAGTCGCGAAATCTCATCCTTCTCATTACTAACAGAGAGGCGGTCGATAAGAAGTCGGTAACCGTCGGGAAATTCCGGTGTGCCTTTCTCGCGAAGTTCTGATATAGATATAAATGCGCCATCCTTTTCAAGACGCGAATAACCCTGCTTCAAATAAATTTCGAGTTGTTGGTCGAAAGTGCGGTTTTCCTGCACGCGGATATCCACGAGCACAGCTAAGCGCGTTCCCTCCGGATAGGAGAGAACGGTCTTCACCATATCCTCGATGCCATGTTTCTTAACCTCTAATCCGCTGATAGGGGAGTAAGTATGACCCACTCGGGCAAACAGCATCCGGAGATAGTCGTAAATCTCTGTTGCTGTGCCTACGGTGCTTCGCGGGTTGCGCGTGTTCACCTTCTGCTCGATAGCGATTGCCGGGGGAAGGCCCTTGATGTAGTCACACTCCGGTTTTGACATACGTCCGAGAAACTGACGTGCGTAGGCCGAAAGACTTTCGACATATCGTCGCTGACCCTCGGCATACAAGGTGTCGAACGCAAGCGACGACTTACCGCTACCGCTCACGCCCGTAACCACTATAAACTTATTGAGAGGAAGCGAGATATCTATATTCTTAAGGTTATTGACCCTCGCCCCCTTTATATTGATCTGCTTATTATCCATATCTAATCTAATAACAAATTTTATAGGCAAATCTTGCGCCAATTTTGTAATTTTACCGATTATATGTAATTTTACTTTAAATTCAGTATATCAAACCACGCAAGCGAATATTGATGAATCCGCGGGAATTTGAGAAGGAATATAACCGATTGCTGCTTCCTTTGGGTATGTATGCCCTGAGGATGGTGATGAATGTGTCTGATGCTGAGGATATTGTGCAGAATGTGTTTGTCAATGTCTGGAATCATATTCAGGAGGATTATGAGCCTGATAATCTGAAGTCGTACCTCTATCGGGCGGTCAGGAATGCTGCTCTGAAATATGTGGCGAAGGAGAGTAAGGAGTCCTTGACTGATATTAATGAGGCTGCGGAAGTGACGGAAGAGGCTGTGGATACTTCGGAACGGGATGCCCGTTTGTGGCAGGCTGTGAACGAACTGCCGCCAAAATGCCGCGAGGTATTCCTAATGTGCAAGCGCGATAATTATTCGTATAAGGAGATTGCCGAGGCGTTGGGAATCTCGATAAAGACTGTGGAGAATCATCTGACCAAGGCCATGAAATCCCTGCGTAAGGCTTACGGCATTAAGGATCAGAGCATCACCATCCCGATTTTCTTTTTACCGCTTGTATAACCGAAGGGAATGCCCGGAAGAGACGCAAACGCATCTTAGAGTCGCGGAGCGATGATGTTATGATAAGCCTCATTCATAACATCGTACCTCCGGCACTCCAATTTTATTTATGTATCCGATCCCCGCCCTCCCTCGCTCCGCTCGGTCACACGGGGTTAACCACGACCACGCCGTTCCACGGCTCTGTTGCGCTTCGTGTGGCCTAATGAAATTTTCTTGAAAAATTTTTTGAAGGGGAGTAGGGGGATTTTCACAATTATGGATCATAGATGTAGAAAATGACAATAACAAAGGTTTAATCTATGATCGATAAAGAGAAATTTGAGGAATCGACGGAGTTCGTTAGCCGATTCTATGAGGAGGGGGCTTTCAAGCCTCGATATTCTTTCGGCTTGGCAGCGCATTTGAAACGGCGTCGTGCCATCCGTTGGGTGGCAGCATCTGTTGCGGGTGTAGCTTTTGCCGCATCGGCAGTGTTGATCGGTTATCATTACTCAGCGAAGGAGACCGCGTCTGAACCTGTAATAATTACAGAAATCGCCACTCCGGAGGTCACTCCATCTCCCGAAGCTATAATCAGACTGGAATTTAATGACGCACCGTTGGCCGAGGTGGTTAAAGGTGTTGAAGAGGCTTACGGTGTGAAGCTATATAATATTCCACAGGAGAATCTGCATCTCACATTAAGTTATGAGGGAAATGCGGAAGATTTCGTAGAGGCAGTGAATGAAGTGTTGGGAACTAATATCAAGATAGAGAAATGAGAAGGAACAGAAGATTTATCCCGATTTTAGCAGGGGTGTTGTCAGCACTGCGTCTTCTCTCTGTCGTAGCGCTGCTGATGATAATGCCGAGTGTAACAGTTTCGGCTCAAAAGATAACGGTAAATTCCAATGGCCGCACGGCATCGGAAGTGTTTGCCGAGGTGATGAAGCAAAGCGGTAAAAACTTCATATACTCGTCGGATATTCTCAAAGGTCTGACAGTTAATGTGAATGTCAAAGAGAAGTCGCTTAAGCAGACACTTGACCGAATATTTAAGAATACCGATATTGAGTATAAGATAAAGGGTAATAATATCCTTTTGGTCAGAAAGAAAAAGGCGGAGCCGGCAAAACCAAAGAAAATCAAACAGGTAATGATTGACGACACATTGAAGGTCGGTATATTCCGCGACTTAGTGGTGGAAGGAAGCCGAAACCGCACATTGTCTATGAATTCCTCCAATATCGGGGCACTGAATGTTTCCGGCGATGCTATCCTTAAAACTCCGGTAATTTTGGGAGAATCAGACCTAATCAAGACTCTGCAATTTGAACCCGGCATTTCGGGAGGCATCGAAGGCACGGCGGGAATGTATGTGCATGGAGGCAACACCGACGAGAACCTTTATATGCTCGAAAATATTCCGCTTTATCAGGTTAATCACTTCGGAGGGCTTTTTTCCGCGTTCAATGCCGAGGCCATTAGAAACGTAGATTTTTTCAAGAGCACGTTTCCCGCTAAATTTGACGGCCGATTGTCTTCTTATATGGATGTCTATACAAAAGACGGTAAGAATCAAAAGTTTACGGGCTCGTTCAAACTTGGGCTAACCTCCGGTGCATTTCATCTTGAAGGACCGATTTGGAAGGATAAAACATCATATTCTGTTTCTTTGCGTCGCTCTTGGTATGATCTGCTGACATTGCCGGCTGTAGCATTACTTAATAAATTGAATGATCCTCTTGACGATGATGCAAAGTTCGGCTATGCGTTTACGGATATAAATGCAAAAATCACACATAAATTCTCTAATCGGAGCCGGGTCTACGCGATGATGTATTATGGTGAAGATTATTTGAGCGTGGGTACTTATACACCTAAGAATACCCCAGACAATTTTTATTGGAAAAATGTGTCAAATTTACGTTGGGGTAACATACTTGCTTCTGCCGGATGGATTTACGATTTCACTCCCAATTTATGGGGAAAGATCTGCGGAGCATTCACACGTTATTATTCATCGCTTAGATCATTGTCGGAGAATGCTGATATAGAGAATAACGAAAAAGTTAATTTTGTGTCAAGCGAATACACTTCAAGAAATAATATCGAAGATTGGATTGTCAAAGGAGATTTTGAATGGAAGCCATTTCCCAATAATCGTGTCACATTCGGTTCGTCGCTTATTTTCCACAATTTTCTCCCCGCCAAAGATACAAGGACCCTTTGGGCGGAAGGATTGAAGTCTGAACTGATGAATAATAATATAAAACATAAGGCACAGGAATTTAATATTTATGCTGAAGATGAATTATCATTAAATGATAAATTCAAAATTGCTGCAGGACTGCATTATTCCCTGTTTAATGTCTCAGATAAGGTTAAGATGGGTTTGTCACCCCGATTGGCTCTGAAATACTCGTTGACTGATAATTTAGTCATTAAAGGAGGATATTCAAGGGCTGTGCAATACGTTCATCAACTGATACAAAGCTCGATTTCACTCCCTACCGATCAATGGGTGCCGGTCATAGGCGATCAGAAACCGCAGTTTTCCGATAAGATTTCGGCCGGCGTATATTGGAACATAAATAATAAGTTCAGCTTTTCAGCGGAGGCATATTACAAGTGGCTTCATAACATCATCGATTATCACGATGAATATTATATG
>JAIEAO010000180.1 GCA_029071345.1 Muribaculaceae bacterium
ACCCCCACCACCGTCAACACCCCAATCTTCAAATTCCCTCTCATCTTTAACTTTACTTAGTGGGTCAAAATTAATAAAAATCCCTGTAAAAGTGACCAGAAACTTTATTTTTCGCCGGGGTCGCGGTCTACGTGGGAGTAGAGGTAATAGGTATTCCCCGATCTGGAGAATGGGATTTGGATGTATTCTTCGTCTCCGATTCGGAGCATCCGGCGGGGGAATATCTCGACTATTGCGTCGGGGTAAGTGTTGCCGAGTGAGTCTGGTGAGATGATGAATCGGCCGCAGCGAATGGAGTCTGTGAGCGATTCCCATTGCAGTTTTCGGGCGGCGGTGGGGAGGATGATCAGCGGCTCGCCGTGGCCGTAATGCAATCCCATTCGATAACGGTAATAGGAATCGTCATCGTCAGGTACGCCGTGGGTCTTGCGCAGAAGATACCAGGGGAGGTCGGATTCGTTGATGTAATCGAAATAGACTATCCCGTCAGGGCACTCTTTATATTCAGCTATTACCTCTCGTGATTCCTCGGCAAGTCGGTATTGCCAAACAGCCACTGCGCAGAAGTGGAAGACTATTGCAAATGCCATCAGCCAACCGATAATGGCGGTGACAATACCGGAACGTTTCGGTTGGGGGAGAGTTTGGAAGAGAGCGATTACAGCGAAGAGTTGGCAGAACCATCCCGTGCGACCACCGAAACCGCTGACAAGCATAAATCCGCATGAAAGGATGGAGGCGGAGGCAAATATAATCCAAGGTGAGCGGAGAAGAGAGAGAAGTCGCCGAGGGTTACGGATTGCGATAACAATGACCGTGACTATCAGGATGCAAAGCCAGCCGGCAGAAGTCACGAGCATTTCCCAAATAGGTTCGGGCTGGAGCATTGTGCCTACACGATTCCATGACGGCGCGGAGGTCAATGGGAATATGCCGCCCAAGATTAACGCGACAGCCATCAGTTTACGGGCAATCCCTAACTCTTTCCAGCTTTTAGAGGTGATAAAATAAATAATCAAACCTGCTGCGAGGGGGAATCCTAAGGCTTCGTGCATTGCCGCAGCGATGAAGCAGAAGGGGATGCTCAGCCATGCGAGGAGCGGAGAGCGAAGGGGGGAGTGTGGCTGCAGTTGCGAGCGACTGCGCCTACCAGACAGAAGCACCCACAACACGGCCAAAGCAAATGCTGAGGAGTAAATGTAACCGAAGATGGTCATGAACTCCATCCAGATCGCATCCCAGCGGAAAGTGAAGGATATTATAAAGATAATCAGTATCTTATAAATTGCATTCAGTTTTTCGCCTGAGCTGGCTAAACGGATTGTGAGATAGTAAAGCGCAGAGGTGGTAAACCCCGTGATAACCGCTGTCAACCAGAGGGGGAGGATGTTGAGCCAGAGCGGTGAGAGCATATCGGCGAAGCGACCGTTGTTCCAGAGCCATTGGCGATACATAAACCGTGGCAGCGCAAACCAGCAATCGTTCTCCTCTGCATAACGGCTGAAAAATCCCAGATCATCGCCGAGAAGCGGTATATTGAATGTGAGGAAACAATATATCGCCCCGATGAAGATTATAAGCGCGGCGGGAATGAATCGCAATCCGTATTTGGTTAGCTCTTTGCTCATAATTATTTGATTTTGCGGACATAATCGCCGCGTTGGAGTGAGTCGGCAACGTTAAAGGATCTTTGCTGACGGGCAGCATCGCGATCGCCCGGATTTCCGAGAATGTTACCTTTTGTTGTAACCGCCGAACGGAGTTCCGGATCCAACAGCGAACGGTCCACGCCGTGATATTTCTCATTGGTGCGGTCCATTATCTGAAGAATCGTGGGGAATACGTTTACCTGACCCGCCACATCCGTTTTCTTGAAAGTGTGCCCGGTATTGAGCGCCATAAACATCATCGGCAGCGCATCCTGGCGGTCATTATTGTCTGACCCAAATTCCGATTTCTCCACTGCTAACCCCTGCGAATGGTCGGAGACAATTACTATCACGGTGTTGTCGTAAAGGTGCTTGTCTTTCAGGAAATCAACAAACTCTTTCAGCGACTCGTCGAAATATCGGGTCATGTTGAGATAGTTGATTTCATTTACCGCCAAGTCGGAATCCTTCAGCCAATCCTTTACGAGTACGGCTTTCTCCGTAAAAGGAACGTGCATCGAGAAAGTTACGAACTCCACAAAGAAAGGTTGGCGGAGATTGGCAATAATTTTTTCGCCAAATCGGAACATTGCCCGATCCTTTCCGAATTTCTCAGACTCTGCATCATAATCGGATGAGGGGTGAATGCTCTTGAACCCATAGCTGCGGTATGCCTCTGTCTGATTCCAAGTATATCCGGAGTCACCGAAAATGGCCACGGCATTCGGACGATTCAATATCTCAACTAAGTTTGGGTATATGTTTTTCTCGCCGAATTCCATCGAGGAGACACCGTAGTTGAGGGGGAGGAGGCCGGTGTTTGTCAACAGCTGACCATCGTTGGAACATCCTTGCTTCACCTGCGGAACGATGTTAAGTGCCGCTACAGTGCCTGCGCTGTCGAGCATCGAATTCATGAATGGTGTGACTGGCTGACCGTTAACTTCGCGGTTGATTACATCTGCATTAAGCGATTCCACTAATATTATTATCAGGTTCTTATCGCGGTTAGCGGTAAATTCAGGGATAGCTTTTAGCTCCGGAACATCCCCTAAATATTCAGTGATTTTTTTGATATCGTGGGGGGTAAGTTCGATTGCCTTTTTAGAGGTGAGGTCTTTGGCTATACCAATGATTGCTTGTATGCCGTAGACACTCAGTCCGTTATAAGAGAAATCGTGCAAAGAAGCGGGATTCTCAACCGACAATCGTTCGAGGGTGGCGGCGGTGAATGTCTGCGCCCCCAAGCCTGAAGATCTGTTCCATTTTAAAGTGGTAACAGAATAAGCTGCTTGAGATAAAAGGAAAGTCGTTAAAGTCAGGCCAAGACCAATGAGTCTATTGCTTGTAGCGGAAGTTTCTAACTTCCGCCCTGTGTCGGGGATATTGCGGAGGTTGGAAACCTCCGCTACTGGCATGGTAGGTCGTACGTAGAGGAAATAGTAGAGTGTGGCAAGAATCGGCACTAAAACTATGATGCAATCCGAAGCTTTTACAAGAGCCTTTACTGAATTGATAAGGTCTCCGTTTACGTTTGATGATAGACGGTAAAAGTTAATGGGAATCAGGTTATCCCAGAATCGACAGTACCAGAGGTTGCAGAGGAAAAACGCGGAAAGCAACCAAAGGATAATGAGAATCCAGCCTTTATATTTGTCGGGGAGTAACCAAAACGGGATGAGGAGCATGGCGCAGTCGCCGATACCTTTGGCGATGGTTACAAGGTTATTGCCCCCGGTCCACGCCACAGAGAAGGTGAATAGCAACCATTCAGCTAACAAGCCGATGAAGCAGACAGCGTAAAACAGATATATAGAGGATGAAGATTTAAAACGACTCATGATGGCTTTGTTTATTTAATTCATGTGCCTGTCGCGCACCTTTGAGCCATTGCTTTAGATAGTGCCGGCGAGAGATTTCGGGTGATTTATGTCGCACGGCGTGAGCAAGCATCCTTAAAGGCCATGTATTAGGATGGAGGTGGATGAAGACAGCCCCTTTCGTGCGGATATAATCCGGATTGTCGGCCTGCGCCTCACCTGTGGAAAGATCGGGATGATAAGCTATTATTTTCGGAATATATATGCCGTTCAATCCTTTGCGGAGGAGGTAATGGAGAAACAAATTCTCCTCTCCCGCCATAAATCGCCCTCCGATACCGAAATCCTCATTGAAGCGCACACCCGATTCGATTACCTTATCGCGACGGAATGCGATTTCAATTGAGGAGGTGAAGTAACCTTTGGCGGGGTGACGTAAATCAAAAGATGTGTCGGGATAAAATTTATGTTCCGAGTCGGAGCGGTATTTGAAAG
>JAIEAO010000181.1 GCA_029071345.1 Muribaculaceae bacterium
TGATAGAGCTGGTCGCGTGTAAGCGAGTATTTCTCCATAGCTTCCGCCACTGAAATAAACTCTACATCTTCGGCAGACTTGCTGCCTTTTGCTACATCGAAGTGATATTTGGAGTAATAGACTTTTGACCCCTCTTTCCGTTTGGGAATACCGACTTTCGACACAAGGCAGTAGATGGCAGATAGTGTCATTCCATATTTGGACTGAATATCCTCCACCGAATACCACTCGGTAATTTCAGGATTTTCTTTTCTCGCCGAAAAAAGACGGTCGATGTGCGATTTGCTGAAATATGCCTTACCTCTGATGATGGTCTTCGGCACATTATTCTCAGCAACGACCTTGTAAATCCACGAATCTTTCACGCCATACTTCTCCCGGATGTCAGCACGGGTATAAAGTTCGGTGATTACAGTCTGCTCCTTTGGTTGTCTCTTTGTATATGGCGAATCATCAAGCATAACCTCTATGCTCGTCCTTTTTATCAAAGTTAGACGGGAACTAAGTTTTGACGCCGTTAAGGAACCTCGGTGTATCAACTTGTACACACCTTGTCTTGTCATGCCGAGAATTTGTCCAGCTTCGGCTACGGTCAGATAATCCTTCTCTTTAAGTTCTGAGTTCTTAGGAGTGGGTATAGCCTTAGCCATTTGAATCTTCTGTTGTCTCAGTCTTTCCTTATAAGCGTGTTCAGAACATCGCTTTGAACAGAAGCGTGTAACAGTGGTCTGAGCGGTAAATTGTTTTCCGCACCACTCGCAAATTTTCTCAATTCTAATATTGCTACTCATTTCTTTTTGTGGAGATTTCTCCGTTGTTTGTAAATGTTCGTAAACCATTGACAACTATTGTCAACTTTCTCCACCACCTTGCTGACGCGAGGGGTGAAATGAGTCGCTGTCGTACAGAATCCGTACAAAATGGTGCATAAAAACGCCTAACACTGACAGTTATCAGCATTAGGCGTTCTCGAATGTATTAAGTTTTATTGCTCAGTAACAGTCAATTACCGTCAATATAAATCATTGATAATCAACTGATTACTTGCCGATGCAGAAGCGAGAGAAGATGGTGGTGAGGAGGTCGGGGGTGGAGATGGTGCCGGTCAATAGGGAGAGGTGATGGAGGGCTTCGCGAACGTCTTGCGCGATTAAGTCGGCTGATAAGCCGATATAATCATCTTGATACATATTTATTTTCCCCGAAGACAAATCGGAATCAGCTTGCGACAATTCGGTCGGGTCGGCGGAAGGGGTGAGGGCGGCGGCGACGCGTTGGAGTGCGGCGATGCCGTTGAGGATGGCGGCGTAGTGGCGCCCGTTGGTTAGCATTATGTCGTTTTCGGGATTGTAGTCGCCGTAGCCCTCTTTTACCATTGTTTCTTTGAGTTTTTCTATCCCCTCCCCTTTTGCTGCGGAGATGGATATGACGGATGCGAAATCCTCATTAATCTTGCCTTCGTTTTGGTTACGTTTGCAAGCAAACGTGCCTACACAATCTAATTCCGACACTTGCGAGCAAGTATCGCTCCCCATTACCGCGCTTTGCGAGCAAGTGTCGCTCCCTGTTGCGAGGTCGGTTTTGTTGAGGAGGAGGATGTGTTTGGCGTCTAAAAGTGCAGCAATTCGCACTTTTATCCGATCAATTTCGTTTTTAAATTGCGGATCGCTTACGTCTACGAGCCAGAGCACGATGCGGGCTTTGCGAAGACGTTCTTCGGCTCTTTCGATTCCGATTTTTTCGATTGCGTCGGATGCTTCGCGAAGTCCGGCTGTGTCGGCGAACCGGAAGAGGACGCCGTCGATTTCTGCAGTGTCTTCAATCACGTCGCGGGTGGTGCCCGGTATATCGCTCACTATGGCTTTGTCTTCATCGAGAAGAGCGTTGAGCAGCGTGGATTTACCCGCGTTCGGTGCACCGGCTATCACTACGGGTATCCCCTCTTTCAGCACTTTGCCGGTGGCGTATGATTTAGCTAATTTCCGTAAGGTGGCAAGGGTATCAGCGGTGATGTTTCTAAGTTTTTCGCGATCGGCAAACTCCACATCCTCTTCCGAGAAATCGAGTTCGAGTTCGAGCAGCGACGCAAGGTCAATCAACTGTTCGCGCAGTGTGCCGAGATAGCCGCTGAAGCGTCCTGATGTCTGCTGCATGGCGAGACGGTGGGCAGCGCGAGATGAGGATGAGATAAGGTCGATCACTCCTTCAGCCTGCGCAAGATCAAGGCGACCGTTAATAAAAGCGCGTTGCGTGTATTCACCCGGGGAGGCCGGTCGGGCACCATGTCCGATAAGCAGATTTACTATCTCGCGCTGAATCCAACGTGAACCGTGACATGAAATTTCCACAACATCTTCGCCGGTAAACGATTTGGGGCCTTTGAAGTAGGTAATGACCACTTCATCAAACGCGTCGCCGTTCCGGTCAATTATTTTACCCAAATGTGCAGTATGCGACACTATTTTACTTAAATCAGCACCTCGCCAACACTTTTCAAGTATCTGCAATGCATCATGACCTGAGAGCCTCACTACGGCAATTCCACCTATGCCCGGTGCAGTCGAAACCGCTACAATCGTGTCACGCTCTAAAATATTATTCAGCGTTTGTTCCATTCTCTGAAAGAAGATTTTGATTCCACATCATTTTCGATCTCATCGGGCAGGGTATAGAAGAAATCGAAACCCGTGAGTTTTTCCACCTCGTCTACTGTAGTCACATAATTCTGCATATTTCCCGGTGCACTCATATTCGGATATACGAAAGCGATAGCTCTCGGTTGCTCCAGATACGGTGCGAGAATAACTTTGAAGAACGCTCCGGGCACGAGCACACCGTTGCCGATCGTGGTTTTATCTTCCTCTTGATAAATCGGCCCTGCTATGATCACCAGCGCCGAGTCGCGCCGTGCCCAGTCTCGCTCGCGATTCTCAAGCGTGTTCCAAGCTCCCGAATTGAGGGCATGCGCCTGCGGGCACATATTCGCCATCACGAAGCAATCCCTCATGGCTTGTTCGCTCCATTTCTGGTCGGCTGCCGGGCACATGTGTCCGCGGTCATAACCGGAATTGCGGTAATCGTTCGTAGTCGGGCAGCCGTCCACATAGGGGTCTTGCCAGAATTTGTTGCTTCGCGACACTTCTCCGGATGTCTCCGAGCCGAGTAATTCCCATGCCACCCAGTTGGGCGTGCGGTTATGTTTGTTGAATGAAAGACGGAATCCTTCATACTCATATTCAGTGCTCTCTACCGACAGCAAAGCTTTCACTCTATCAAGTCCGTCGAAATGCCGGGCACCCCGATCCACTCCCGTCACTGCCGGCGCAGCGTCATGCTCATGCCTGGTGGAGCACAGGTTATATGCGCCGAAACAAACCAGCCCGACGAAAAACACCAGCATCAAAACAATCCATATTCTGTGTTTCATAACACAAAAATACAAAAAATCGCGCGATTATAACCGTCATTTATTAGATAATTAGTAAATTTGCAGTGAAACAATCATGTCTCCGGCACTTTCAAGCCTCCGGAGCATAACAAAAAACCAAAACCATGAACGTTACCGACCGTTTCCTTGACTTCGTAAAATTCAACACTCAGAGCGACGAACTGACTCTGATGACTCCCTCTACCCCCGGGCAGATGGAATTCGCCAAATACCTCAAGACACTCCTCATCGGCATGGGTCTTGATGATGTCACGCTTGACGACAACGGCTATCTTTTCGCCACCCTGCCGGCCAACACCGACAAGGACGTGCCCGTCATCGGTTTCATCGCCCACATGGACACATCTCCCGATATGTCGGGCAAGCACGTCAATCCCCGCATCGTCAAGAATTACGACGGCTCCGTAATCACCCTTAACGCCGAGAAAGAAATCTTCCTCTCGCCCGAAGAATTCCCCGAGCTGCTCAACTACATCGGCAACGACCTCATCGTGACTGACGGCAACACACTCCTCGGGGCCGACGACAAAGCCGGCATCGCCGAAATCATCGACGCAGTGGCTTGGCTTCAGTCTCATCCCGAGGTTAAGCACGGCAAGATCCGCATCGGCTTCAACCCCGACGAAGAGATCGGCCTCGGCGCCCACAAATTCGATGTTGAGAAATTCGGTTGCGAATTCGCCTATACAATGGACGGCGGAGCTGTCGGAGAACTCGAATTCGAGAACTTCAACGCCGCCTCGGCCAAAGTGAAGATCAAAGGACGCAACGTGCATCCCGGTTACGCCAAACATAAGATGATCAACTCTATCCGCGTTGCCAATAATTTCATTGTCATGCTCCCCCGATGGGAGACTCCCGAGCACACCGAAGGCTACGAAGGCTTCTATCACCTCGTGGGCATCGAAGGCACCGTAGAGGAAACCACCCTCACTTACATCATCCGCGACCATGACCGCGACCGCTTCGAGCGTCGCAAAAAGGAGATCGAGCATCTTGTGCGCAAGACCAACATGGAATATCCCGGTTGCTGCTCAGTAGAGATCAAAGACCAGTATTACAATATGCGCGAGAAGATCGAGCCTGTGATGCACGTTATCGAGATTGCAGAGAAAGCCATGCGCGAAGCAGGCGTAGAGCCGAAAGTTCAGCCTATCCGCGGCGGCACAGACGGCGCACAGCTCTCATTCAAAGGTCTCCCCTGCCCCAATATCTTCGCCGGCGGCGAGAACTTCCACGGCCGTTACGAATACGTCTCAATCCAGTCAATGGAGAAAGCGCGCGACGTGATTGTGAACATATGCCGCATCGTTGAAGAAAAAGCTTAAATCAGAAAGACTATATCTAACGTAATAATCTTCACCTCATCAACAGGATAAATGGAGAAGACTCTTATCGTAATCACAGGGCCGACTGCCTCCGGCAAGTCGGCCCTTGCCATCGAAACCGCCCTGCGTCTCGGCACCGAAATTATTTCGGCCGACAGCCGGCAGATCTACACCGGCATCCCGATAGTCACCGCCATGCCCTCGCCCGAAGAATTAGCCGCCGTGCCTCATCATCTTATCGATATGCTCCCCCTTGATGCCTATTACAGCGCATCGATGTTTGAGGAAGATGCGCTGCGTCTCGCCACAAAAATTATGGATGAGAAAGGTAGCGTCGTGGTCTGCGGCGGCTCCATGATGTATGTCGATGCGCTCTGCAACGGTATCGACGAACTTCCCACCGTGCCCGATGCCATACGTCGCAAACTTGAAGAAGAATTAAATGAAAATGGCGCAGAATGGCTACGCTCGGAACTTCAGCAGTTAGATCCTGAATATTTCGCCACCGTAGACCTCAACAACACCAAGCGCGTGTTTCACGCCGTCGAGATCATACGCGCCGCCGGCAAACCATACACCGAGCTGCGCACCGGCGAACGCAGAAAAAGGCCCTTCCGCATACTTAAATATATGCTTGCGCCGGAGCGTCCGGCGCTTTTCGACCGCATCAACCGTCGCGTCGACGCAATGGTCGAGGCGGGATTAGAGGAAGAAGCCCGCAGAGTCTACCCTCTGCGTCATCTGAATTCGCTTAACACCGTAGGATTGAAAGAGATGTTCGCATGGTTCGACGGCACTATGGAGCGCACCGTCGCCATCGAACGCATTAAGAAAAATACACGCGTCTACGCCAAAAAGCAGCTGACCTGGTGGGCGCGCGATAAAGAGATTATTCCTCTTGATTCGACCTGCGCACGAATTGAGTTGGGGCAGAATGCTCGTTAAGTGAATTCTGAATACGCGCATCATTACGCTTCTCCTTCTTCATCCTTATCTTCACTTTATCGAAGCCCTTGCCATATACGCCATTGACCGCTCCTTGCGTCACAAACGCATCCGGGTCAATGCTCTTTATGATACGGAAAATCGTAACCGACTCAATCTTGCGACACCATACCATAAGAATCTTCTGCTCATGTTTGGTATACCATCCCTGCCCGTCGATCACAGTAACGCCACGATGCGCCTCACTGTTGATCATATCTGCAATCTCACGCCATTTGGGTGAAAAGATTATGAACTGGGTAGCCTGACGGTTGGTATTGATGATCATATCTGTGACATACGACACGATGAACGTTACCATAAAACCGTAAACCATCGTAGGGATGCGGGCCTCCATTCGCTCGCTGA
This sequence comes from Muribaculaceae bacterium, assembly GCA_029071345.1. Classification (GTDB taxonomy): domain Bacteria; phylum Bacteroidota; class Bacteroidia; order Bacteroidales; family Muribaculaceae; genus Lepagella. The sequence goes on from JAIEAO010000181.1 coordinate 6,130, forward strand.
AAGTTCCGTCAAACGGGAGAAAGATCGAAGAAGCCACGATGCACATATCCACATAAATCATGGTTCTGCCTATGCTGACATTGCTCTTTGCCGCCACCATAGCTGCCACAATATCCGTGCCTCCCGACGATCCGTTATGTATGAAGCATGTGCCTATACCCACACCGCATAATATACCACCGAGCGCGACACTCACCACCCGGTCGGGAACCAGCGGATGCCCTATTCCCATGAATATCTGCTCACAAAAACCGATGGCCACAGCCACGATCGTAACGCCGAACGTGGTGCGCAACACAAACGTCTTTCCTACAATCTTATATGCCATCGCCAGCAGCAAAAGGTTGACCGCATAAGAAGTGACAGCCACAGGGATGAGGCCGTGAGTAGCGAAAAGCACCAGCGTACCCACACCGGCAACGCCGCCGATCACGATCTCATGAGGGAGGATAAACGCACAGAACGCAAAAGCATAGAGCATAAGGCCGAAGATAATCGCCGCATAATCTTTTGCGTTCGTCATAAGGCTGTTATATTTAGGTTTAGTCATAATGGTCTTTGTATATATCAATATTATACTTGATTGATCGATTTTTCATGGACGTTTGTTAACGCGGTGCAAAATTACACAATTTTTTCTATTTTATTGAAATATTCACTATATTTGCATCAATAATTTCACACCAAATTCCCTGCGATGAAAAGACTTTTCCCTGCCCTCCTCCTAATGCTCAATATCTCAGCAGTATCCAACGCCGCAGATTTCCTTTCTACCGAAAAGCCTTCGGAACTCCTCACCTTCGGAGCCCGCATAGGTGTCAACACTTCAAACCGCACCGTCAAGGCCCTCTCGGCTTACGGTTACAGTTCTCAGGGATGGGGCACGGGGTTTGACCTCGGAGCCGTGGCTGATATCAATCTCCGCGATTACATTTCAATCCAGCCGGGCGTCTTCTTTGAATCGCGATCCAACACATATACATTCATCTATGCCCTCCCGGGCAATGATGCCGACGAGACTCACAGCGTGCAGGCCGGCACATTCAATTCATATTCTCTGACCATTCCGGTGCTGGCCAACCTCCATTTCAATCTCACCGACGATCTGCGATGGAACGTTGAGGCCGGTCCTTATTTCGCACTTAATCTTGGTTCGAAAATCAAAAACAAGGTGAATCTCAACACCAGTTTCAGCGAATTTTTCCCGGATATGACAACCGAATTCAACGCCAAGCCCACAGCTTACGACTTCGGCATTAAATTCGGTACAGGTATCGAGCTTTTCCGCCGCTACACATTCAATGTCGACTATCTTGCCGGCATGCGTCACGCCTGGAAAAACAATTATATCGATTACGGCGGCCACACCAAGGCATGGTGTTTCACCATCGGCTATAAATTCTGATAATCAAAGGGTCTCCTTCATCCTTTTATAGATAAAGGTTTTGCCACGCGACATCTGTGACCCTTCGGGCACATTCTCAAGTTTGAGATTGGCATCTGAATGTTGCGGAATCCATTTCACGATCGCATCCATCCATTCCACCATACCCTGCCGAGTAGGATGCGGATTTTTTGCGCTCTGGCGCGGAAGAGTCAGATCCGAGCTTCTGAAAAACGATGATTCGCCAAGCTCCTTCTCAAGCCAGTCGTTAAGTGTCTTACCCACTCCGCGACCAGGCCATGACGGAGGTCCAACCCACACGATCTTACGGTCGCCTATCGCATGGCGGATATTGTCGATCTCATCACTGAAACGCGACGGATTGCTCTCAAGCAATTCATTCATCCCGAGGCTTACGAACACCACATCCGGGTCTTGCTCACTCACAATTTTTGCAAGTTTCGGAGTGTGACCCCATTTATTAATAGTGGAGCCATCCCAGACCACAGTAGCCACTTCAAAATCGTTCTTCTCTCCGTAAGCATTCAGACGTTCGGCAAGCCAGCCGGTCATGGAATCTCCGATAAACAGAACTTTATCGGCACTCTTTTCGGGTTCGTTCGCGAAAGTCGACAGAGATGTGACGACCACCAATAAAATGGCGCACAATGCTTCGCGCCACGCAAAATTCTTTTTAGTATATACAGTCATACTCTTATAACAATTTCCACAAAGAATTATTTATAAATCTTAAACTTTTTTTCGCATCCGGCCATTATAAATATATACTATGATATAACTGTATCCTATAAACATCTCATCTTTATGAAATTCCCTGAATTTACTGAATGGAAATCCAAACTCGCCCAATATTTCGATCTTTCGGCCGATTTGATTCCTCAGGCCGAAGCCGAGCAGGCGATACGCGAGGGGGTATCATTTCGCGGCACTAACATTCTTATCCTTATCATAGCCATATTCATAGCTTCATTAGGACTCAACACCAATTCCACGGCCGTAATCATCGGCGCAATGCTTATCTCTCCGCTCATGGGGCCAATCATCGGCATGGGTCTGGCAGTAGGCATACAGGACTTCGAACTGATGAAGCGATCTTTCCGCAACCTGATGATGGCCACTTGCTTCAGCGTTGCGACATCGACTATCTATTTCCTTATCTCACCCGTAAGCGAAGGACACAGCGAATTGTTGGCCCGCACCTCTCCCACGATCTACGACGTATTCATCGGATTCTTCGGCGGAGCGGCCGGCATTCTGGCTATCGGAAGCAAAGTCAAGGGGAATGTGATTCCGGGCGTGGCGATAGCGACCGCGCTCATGCCGCCGCTATGCACCGTGGGCTACGGCCTTGCCACTTTCCAGATGTCTTATTTCTTCGGCGCGCTCTTCCTGTTTTTCATCAATTCAGTCTTTATCGCCACTGCCACCACTGTCGGTGTCAAGCTTATGAAATATCATATCAAGGATTTCTCTAACCCGGTGCGCGCCAAGCGCGTAAGACGCTGGGTCTACACCATCGCCATACTCACGATGATTCCGGCAGCTTACCTTACGTATAGAATGTATCGTCAATCCACCTTCAACCTCAACTGCGAGAAGTTCGTGAGCCAGCAGTTCAATTTCCCCGACACACAAGTGCTTCACTCTGTGGCCAAGATGGATGGCAAAGATAAAACCCTTACGGTCTCGCTCGTAGGTAAGATTCTCCCACAGGATTCTCTGACCCTCGCCCTCACCGACAAACTCCCCGACTATCATCTCGGCGGTACACGTCTGCGTATCATTCAGGGCGACAACCCTGCCGCCGGATTCGATGCCACCACCGCCACATCAACCATGCTTCGCGATATGTATCAGGTGACGCAGAACACAATCAATTCGCAACGCGAGACCATCGACTCTCTCCGCCTCGCCAATGCCGCCTGCGCCCGCAATGACACAATCGGCGGCGCGATAGCTCCTGAAATCAAGGTGCTTTTCCCGGAAGTGGCCGACATAGCCGTGACCCGTGCCATCGTAAGCAATATCACCACCGCACGGCTCGACACGATGAACGTTGTGCTCGTAAATTATCGGCGCAACATGAATGCCTCCACGGCCGAAAAATTCCGCAAATATCTCGAAGCGCGCCTCGGGGTGAAGTCCATATCCATCGTTCCCTCCGATAAAATTGGGGTCGCCAAGTAATAAGTAATAAGTAATTAAAGTAGGGACGCGATACATCGCGTCCGCTCTGAAGATGTTAGTGATAATGATTTTTGACGCATGATTAGCTATTAACTCGCGAATTTTCATTAATTTTGTAACAATATCCACAAGTTTCGCTTAAACACAATGGAAACCCCGAAGGGGTGAGTTAATCATAACCCCGCATCGAGGAGCGAAGCGACGATGGTGTGGGGTATGTAACTATCCTTTATACCAAGCCTCGAAGAGGCGGATTAATAATAAATCTCTTCGAGACCTAAGCTCATGATGAGGCATTGCGAAACTTTAATATTTAATCATTAATTAAGATTATGGAAAAAGAAAACGATAAAAAAGTTGTGCTCAGTGGCATCCGCGCCACCGGCAACCTTCACTTGGGTAACTATTATGGTGCCCTCTCTAAATTCGTGCGTATGCAGGATGACTACGACTGCCGCTATTTCGTAGCTGACCTTCATGCGCTTACCACTACTCCCGACCCTAAGATTCTCCATGAGAATGTTAAGAATATTCTTGCTGAATATCTCGCCGCCGGTCTTGATCCGGAAAAAAACATCATCTACGTGCAGAGCGATGTGCCGGAGATTTCCGAAATGTATCTTCTCATGAATATGCACGTCGGAATCGGCGAACTTATGCGCACCGCTTCATTCAAGGATAAAGCGCGCAAAGCCCTCGGCATCAATTCGGATTCCGATGAAATCGAAAAAGAGATCATCGGCAACCAGACCAACCAGCGTGTCAACGCCGGTCTGCTTACCTACCCCACCCTCATGGCCGTCGACATCCTCATTCACCATGCCGATTATGTGCCCGTGGGTAAGGATCAGGAGCAGCACCTCGAACTTACACGCCGTTTCGCACGCCGATTCAACTCCTTCTACAAGCAGGATTATTTCAGCGAGCCGGTAAACTTCAACTTCGGTGGTCAGGCCGTGAAAGTGCCCGGTCTTGACGGCTCGGGCAAGATGGGTAAGAGTGAAGGCAACTGCATCTATCTCATCGACGACGAGAAGACGCTGCGCAAGAAGGTGATGCGCGCCGTGACCGACGAAGGACCTCAGGCCCCCAATTCGGAAATGACCGAACCTATCCGCAACCTCTTCACCTTGTTAGAATTAGTTTCTACTCCTGACGTAGTGGCTCACTACCGCGACGCGTACGCAGACTGCTCGATCCGCTACGGCGATCTGAAGAAGCAGCTTGCAGAGGATATCCTGAAAGTTACGCTCCCGATCCGCGAACGCATCCTCGACATCCGCAGCAACGACGAGTATATCTCGAAGGTGGTTCGCGACGGAGCCGAACGTGCCCGTGCATACGCTGCCGACACCCTCCGCGACGTCCGCGAGATAATGGGAATCCGCAAATTCTGAACGAAGTTCAGAATTTGAAGTATATAAGGATAAAGTAATAAGTATAATTC
>JAIEAO010000182.1 GCA_029071345.1 Muribaculaceae bacterium
ATATAAAGGGTTTATAATCTTTTTTCAGGACTTTATATATTGATTATGTTTTTCATCAGCCAACCGCAAATGCGGAGCATTCGCGCGTAAGCAAAGAGAGAACGTCGCCCAAAGGGCGGTGCTCGGTGCCGAAGGCACTTTGACTTACCGCAAAATTAGTAAAATTTGGTCAACTTCCCAAATTAATGATTTTGATGTGATGAAATTTAGCTAAATTTGCACATAATTTATAATGGTTAACTGTAATAGTAGGCGATTAATTAACTTGCCCCTTCGGGGCTTTACATTTAACGAGAATTAGAGAAAATTAAAATGGATAATTTAACACCAGATATTCAGACTCGGCTCGCTGAAATGTTTGCCGGTTGCTTCGGTAAGAAGGCTGAAAGCGTCAGGAGACTTCCCGGCGCAGGGTCCGCACGCATATATTATAGGATAGAAGGAGAAGGGAAGGAATGCATCGGCACGGTGAGTCAGAACCTGGACGACAGCGAGGCATTCATAGCGTTGTCAAAAGTTTTTAGGGAGAATGGCGCGAATGTGCCGGAGGTGTATTGTTATTCCGATGATAAGAGGCTCTATCTTCAGGAAGATTTGGGCGACAGATCACTGTTCGATTTGATTGCTGCCGCCCGAAAAGATCCCTCGCTCAATGATGAGTTAGAGAAGATGGTCAAAAGGAGTATTGACCAACTTGTGAAAATTCAGAATATCGAAGTAAGGGTACTTAAAAAAGCAGTCAGCTATCCCGCTTTCTCGCGCCGACAGGTGATGTGGGATCTCAATTATTTCAAATATGAGTATCTAAAACCATCGGGGTTTGATTTCGATGAGGATAAGTTGGAGGATGATTTCGAGAGTTTTGCCGATGAACTCCTGAAGATTGCAAAGGAGGATACTGGCTTCATGTATCGCGACTTTCAGAGCCGTAATATTATAATTAAGGATAATGAGCCGTGGCTTATAGATTTTCAGGGTGGGCGCATAGGTCCGAAAATCTATGATGTAGTTTCCTTCCTTTGGCAAGCGAAGGCAGGATTCTCCGAGGAGTTCCGCGAGTGTATTCTTGAATATTATAAGGAAAGTAGCAATTATAGGCATGAAAGCTATATTGAATTCCGCAATGCCGTTTTGAAGATGGCTCTGTTCCGTACATTGCAGGTTTTAGGCGCATACGGATTGCGCGGACTTGTGGAGCGGAAGGCTCATTTTATTGAGAGTATTCCAGCGGCGTTGCAAAATCTCAAAGTGCTTATTAATAGAGGTGTGGCTGATGCTTACCCTACGCTAAAATCTATATGCGAAGTTATTTGCGATGATCCCCGTTTCTTATCGAAGAATGATGAAGGGTTGACGGTTACGGTTTTCAGTTTCTCGTATAAGAAAGGGTATCCGGCTGATTTCAGCGGCAACGGCGGTGGCTTTATGTTCGATTGCCGTGGTATGCACAATCCCGGTCGCTATGACGAGTATAAGCCGTTGACGGGAAGGGATAAAGCCGTGATTGATTTCCTTGAAGAGAGGGGAGAGGTTCAATCCTTTACCGAGAGGGCGGTGGAAATGGTCTCGCCCACGGTGCAGCGATACTTGCAACGTGATTTCAACAGTCTGCAGATCGGGTTCGGCTGCACGGGAGGCCGGCATCGGTCGGTATATTGCGCCGAAACCGTGGCCAAGATGCTTGCGCAGGAATTCCCGGAGGCTAAAGTGAGATTGATTCACCGTGAACTGGATATAAAAATAGATAGGGTAGAGGTATGAAGGCAATGATATTGGCAGCCGGGCTTGGCACCCGACTCAAACCGTGGACACTGGAGCATCCGAAGGCGTTGGTGCCCGTTGAGGGTGTGCCGATGCTCGAACGTGTAATTAAAAAGCTTAAAAAAGAGGGTTTAGACGATGTAACGGTCAATGTTCATCATTTTTCGGACCAGATCATAGATTTTCTAAAGGGGAATGACTTCGGGGTGAGAGTGCATATTAGCGATGAATCTGAGGAGCTGTTAGACACCGGCGGAGGAATTTTGCTGGCAAGTAAATTTTTTGGAGATCAACCGGTATTGGTGCATAACGTTGACATTCTGAGCAATACTGATTTGAGAGCCCTGATGGAGGTTCATAATTCCGATGGTAACGACATCACATTGCTGACGAGTAATCGCGATTCGAGCCGGAAACTTATTTTTGATAAGGAGGGAAAATTATGCGGATGGCATAACCTGAACAGCAATGAATTTAAACCGGCTAATTATATTCCGGAAGGTGGAGATGTGGAGGAAGCTTTCAGTGGCATATATGTCATTGGTCCGCGATCTGTTGATGCTCTTGCGCGATATTCTCGGGATAGGAATTGCAGGGCGTTCCCGATAATGGATTTCTTCCTTTCGTTCCCTCCCGACTTGAAAATCGGAAGGGTCAAGGTTGATAATCCTGTAATACTTGATATCGGCAAACCTGATGCCCTCGCCAAAGCTCCGATGCTGTTAAATAAACTGAATAATATGGCATAAAAATCAAAGAGGATGGTGATGACACCATCCTCTTTTTGACGAAATATTATGTTGGTTATAAGGATTAAATACTTCGCATGAAGTATGAAGGAGAAAGTATGAAGTATAAGTAATTCTTAACTTCTGTTACTTAAATGGCGGTGAGACTGCACTCTGATCACCGACGGAGCGTAGACGCTGTGGCGGTTGCCGGCGAATTGGAAGATGCATCCTAATGACAGAACGGCAAGAGAGAGAATACCGACGAGCCATGTTGCCGTCACCGAACCTGTGAGGCAGGAGATGATCATAAGGATAGAGCCGATCAGATAGCTTGACAGAGACAGGATTTTCATTATTAATAAATTTAATAATTGTGTTTTTTTAATAGTTTATTAACTCTCTGAGCTTCCTGTTGGCGCTATGGCTCCGGGTTTAATTCCCTCCTTCATTTGTGCGTCATTTGGAAGTTCACTCTATATAACGCACGAGTTTAAAAAAGGTTTAAAAATTTTTATATAGGTTTTAGATTTTAGGCTTTAGGCATTAGATAATACATCATCTAATAATTTACTTACTTTATGATTTGAAATTTATGCGCGTGTGTATAATTAATACGACCTTATTTGAAACATCAGAGAAATTTCTTATCTTTGCATACATCATAATCAATATTTCTTATAAAATGAAAAAATTATTATTATTGTTTTCCTTTATTGTCATGCCATTGCTTGTATTTGCAGAGAGTACAAAACCATCGTATGGTGTGAAGATTGAACGTAATGTCGAATATGCTATAATTGAAGGTAAAACCTATTTTAATGTTTTAGTAGAATTAGATGCTGCCGATTTCGCTGAATTGTTTAAGGATGGCGTAAAGGTGACAGTAAGGGATGCTGAAAATCCTAAAAAGAAGATATATAAAAAGAGATTTTCAAAGTCATTTCTTTATGGTTTTCCAAGTGGCCAAATTCAAGTCGGAAAAGGAGATATTTTAACTCAATTGGTTATAAATAAAGCTGACAGCGGTTATTGGCGGATGATGATTAAAGAAAAGGGTATATATTAGCATTATTGGAAGTTTAATAAAGTATACCCTTGTAGCCATACGATGTAATTGCGTACGGTTTAAGATCGGAATGGATAATTTAGAAGCAATAAAAATGGGGCATCCAAAACAAGATTATAGTTTTGCATTATCAGAAGATTCCAAACTTGTCAAGGCTGATTATGCTAATAAAGAATATAAATACGTATGTCCATATTGCAAATCACCAATGATTCTTAGAAGAGGGGCTGTGCGTAAAGCACATTTTGCGCATAAGTCAGATGCTTCGGAGAAGTGTAGTTATGATAATTATTTGCATAAAACCGCAGAAATCCGCATAAAAGAATGTTTTGATACCGCTACAGAATTTAACATCATTTTCTCCTCAAAAGTGACCTGTAATGTGACCAGCTGCCCTGTAAATATGAGGAATAGGTGTAGTTGGGTTGCTTCAAAATCGGTTGATATAAAAAAATTCTATGATACATGCTCCATTGAGAAAGGAATTGATAGATTCGTAGCTGATTTAATCCTTACAAGTAGCACTCATCCAAATCGTGAACCAATTATTATAGAAATATTTGTAACACATAAATCATCACAGGAAAAGATTGACAGTGGCTTTCGCATAATTGAAATTAAAATCGCATCAGAAGAAGATATCGAAAATATTGTGGAATCTCGTTCCATTGAGGAGAAAGTAGTTCATAAGTATGAATGGTCGGACGGGGTGGATGTGGTGAAATTTTATAATTTTCATGGTGAACGGAAAGAATTACCAACCCCAGAATTTCAGAATCCAAGATATATCTTTTGGATTGATAATAAGTTATGGTTCCAACGAGACATAATTAAATGTTTGGGATCTATACCACAAGGCTTCATGGATTCCCTATTTAGGATTGAAGCAAGTCGACCAATACCATTAGATTTTGCATTTTCGGAACTTATAAAATCGGGGTGGGACCTTAAATACTGTAATATGTGCCGGTTCTATAAATATAATGAGTGGTATGGACATAGTTTATGCATATTGTATAAATCTAAAGGAACCGAGCAGTTCCCACAATTATCATACGCTAATAATTGTTCGCATTTTAGATTAAAAACTTTTGAATTAGATTCAATAAGTGAGGATATATGCTATAGCGTACATACAAGGGATATAATTTCTTAAAACCTAATGCCTAAAGCTCGGCATCTTTGAGCTTTTCGGCGTTTTCGGCTACGATGAGGGAGTCGATGCACCCCTGAATGTCGCCGTCCATGAATGCCGATAGGTTATAGATGGTGTAGTTGATGCGGTGGTCGGTAATACGTCCCTGCGGATAGTTGTAGGTGCGGATCTTTGCCGAACGGTCGCCGGTGCTCACCATAGTCTTGCGTCGCGATGCGATATCGTCAAGATATTTCTGGTGCTCCTTGTCGTAGATGAAGGTACGCAGACGGGCTAAAGCTCGTTCCTTATTCTTGGGCTGGTCGCGGGTCTCGGTACATTCAATCAGAATCTCCTCCACCTGACCGGTGTTGGGATTCTTCCAGTTGTAGCGCAGACGCACGCCGGATTCCACCTTGTTCACGTTCTGACCTCCGGCTCCTCCCGAGCGGAAAGTATCCCATTTAATCTCCCCTTCGTGTATTTCGACATCAAATTCCTGTGCTTCGGGGAGCACTGCGACAGTGGCTGCGGAGGTATGGACGCGCCCCTGGGTTTCTGTTGCCGGTACGCGCTGCACACGATGCACGCCGCTTTCGTATTTCATGGTGCCGTAAACGTCTGTGCCCGTGAGGTTAAATACGATCTCCTTGTATCCTCCCGATGCTCCTTCGGAAACCGACGACACAGAAAGTTGCCATCCTTTCGACTCGGCATATTTCTGATACATTCGGAAGAGGTCGCCGGCAAAAAGTGCGGCCTCGTCGCCACCTGTTCCGCCGCGGATCTCCACCACAGCATTCTTGGCGTCGTCGGGATCGGCTGGGATGAGCAGAAGTTTGATGCGCTCTTCGAGTTCGGGGAGGGCGGCAGTGGCGGTGTCGAGTTCCTCGCGTGCGAGTGCGCGCATCTCCTCGTCTTCTTCATTGGCGAGGATATCCTTTGACTCGGCGATGGCATCGAGTCGGCTCTTATATTCATTTTTAGCCTTGATTATCACTTCGAGATCGTGATATTCTTTTGAAAGGCGTACATATCTTTTCTGGTCGGCAATGACTGAAGGGTCAGTGATAAGGGTTGACACCTCTTCAAAGCGTGCGTCGAGACCGTCGAGGCGGTCAAGGAGTGTTATTTCGGCCATATCGGTAATCGGATTATAAGGCAGGAATGACCTGCGTTGCTGATTTTGATGCAAAATTACAAAATAAAACTGAAAAAACTTGGTAGATACGGCAAATAGAATTAACTTTGCATCCGGAATTCGGAAAATCCGTATTCTTTAAACAATTAACCAATCAATAAACCGGCAAGTTTATGGCAACAAAAATCAGATTACAGCGTCACGGCCGCAAAGGCTACGCTTTTTATCCAATTGTAGTAGCCGATAGCAGGGCACCACGAGATGGTAGATTTATTGAGAGGATAGGTTCTTATAATCCGAACACTAATCCTGCTACAATAAGTTTAGACTTCGACCGTGCTTTGTATTGGGTATCAGTAGGTGCACAGCCCACTGACACAGTTCGTTCGATCCTCTCTAAAGAGGGTGTGATGCTTATGAAACACCTCCTCGGCGGTGTTAAGAAAGGCGCATTCACAGAGGAAGAGGCACAGCGTCGTTTCGATGCTTGGAAAGCAGAGCGCACTAAAGCAGACGATGCATTCAAGGCTAAAAACGCAGCCAAGGCTGCTGACGAGGCTAAAGCTAAATTTGAGGCTGAAGTTGAGAAAAACAAAGCTAAAGGTGAGGCTGTAGCTAAGAAGAAAGCTGAGAAGCTCGCAGCCGAAGAGGCAGCAGCTAAAGAGGCTCTCGAGGCTGAGACAGCTGAGGCTTCTGCTGAAGAGGCAGCTGAGTAAGGTTTTACCTCAAATTGCCGCTCATCTGGCAGCAGAAGAGCATCGCTCAAGAAATAGAATCCGCAGGCATTTGTCTGCGGATTTTATTTTGAGATCTCTCTGCTTGTGGATTCTTTATGGCTTATGATTCCGATAGTCACCGATGTGCTCACTGCGTTCGCACCACAATCTAAACAGCCGATAAGTGTGCATGGACTTATCGGCTGCTTAGGCTTTGATGATTTAGCTTTCCTTTTAGGAGTTTTTAATTATTTGAAGCGGGCGTAGATTTCTACTCCTTTTTTCTTGGCTTTTGCAATATCATCGGGATTGTCGGGGTCAACTCCATATTTCGCCAAAGACGGGATAACTACGCGTGTGCCCGGGCGGATTCTGTCAGGATGACCGAGGATATTTTTATTCTCCTCATATATAATCGGCCATAGGTTATAGTTGCCATAATGGGCTTTTGCCATTGTGGTGAGATAGCGTGTTTGAGATATGGTATCAAATACCTCCTTATCCGACGGCTGCGTGGGAGCAGCGGCATCTTTAACTTCAGAATCGTTATCCTTATCCTTATCCTCTGCTATCTTTTGACTGTCACTTTCATTCGAGACGCTATCGTTCGAATCATTCACTGTGTCAGCGGGCACAGGTTGTGTTGCCACCACCATAGTAGTTGACTGATCTTTATCTTGGAATGAGCCCATCATAGCGTTGAACTTGTCAGCTAAGAAGAAATAGCAGATAGCGACAACTATAGCCGTGCAAAAAAGACCGCATAGGAATCCCCAGAGGAAATTATATTTTTTCTTGGGCTCATCTTCATAGTACGCATATTCAGGGAATGATTCGTCAATAGTTTCCTCAGAAGTCTCCTCTGTAGGTTCTCCTGAAGGCTCCTCAACCTCTTCCTCAACGGGTGCCTCTTCTTCTTCCGATTCTTCAACCTCTTCTTCTGCGTCAACCGGTTCTTCGGTTTCCTCTGTTTTTGGTTCCTCAGTCTGGAGCGACTGGATAATTACCTCTTTCACTGTAACCGGTTCCTTGATTGCAGGTTGCTCGGTAATGGATGGCTTTTCTTCATCAGCTACAGACTCTTCAACTGCCTCTGATTCCTCCTCAACTTCGTCTCCAATTTCTACTGATTCGAACATTGCAAATGGAGAATTCACGTCTTCAGCCATCTCCTTTGCCGGAGTAAATGTAATTTTACGGTGGCTGGGGATTTCCATCTCCTCCCCAGTATTTACATTCACACTTTTGCGGGGCTCAACCTCCACAACCTTGAAAGTGCCGATACCTTTGATCTTGACATTCTCGCCGTCAGTCAGCGTATTGGTCAGTGTGCTGAAAAACTCACGCAAGAAATCCTCGCACAGTTTTTTAGACTTGCCGGTCTTTTCTGATAGCAAAGTTATCAGAGAGGGAAGTGTAATTTTATCGTACATCAGCGGATCTTTTGTTTGAGAAGTGTTGAGGGTTTGAAAGTTATATTGATCTTCGGCGGCACGAGAAGTTTCTTGCCTGAAGAAGGATGAAGGGCAATGCGTTCGGCCTTAAGTTTGGTCTCGAAAGTGCCGATCGAAGGGATAGCGACAATATCGCCAGCTTTGAGAATATCGGCCATGACGACACCAAGAGCTTCGGTAAGTTCCGAAACTTCCTCACGGCTCTTCTCCAGACGCGATGCCACAGTATCTATAAGGGTTTTGTTATCCATATTAAAATGTAAGGGGGATATTTACAAAATTATTAAAATTTCGCGAATCATCAAAAAGGGGACCTTGACCGAAGTCAGGTGCGCGGCCCAAAGGTGTTTTGACTGACTACAAAATTACGAAAAAAATCGGGTAAGATGAAATTTTTAGGAATTATATGCGTCTAATTAATAAACAATGGTAATAACTATAACAACTTTATAAATTATGAAACGAAAACTATTAGCTTTAGCTTCATTAGTGTTGCTGACAGTCAGCTCACTTTCAGCTCAGATCTTCTATAAAATAGAGGGAAATGGTCTGACCGCTCCTTCTTATATTTTCGGTACGCACCATCTTGCTCCGCTTTCAGTGATAGATGAGGTGCCCGGTTGCCGCGAGATATTCAAAAATGCGGATCAGGTGATCGGTGAGATCGATATGACGATAAACCAGATGGAACTGGCACAGAAGATGCAACCGTTTATGATTGCCCCGGCCGACAGTACGCTGTCAAAAGTGTTTACTCCTGAAGAATTGAAGATTGTAGGCGAGGAATTCAAGAAATGGGCTCCTATGCCGGGAATGACTGTCGAGATGCTCGACATGATGCGTCCGATGGTGGTTACTACGATGATTTCAGTAGGTATGGTGCAGAAAGAGCTTCCTAATTTCAATCCTAACGAGCAGCTCGACACTTATTTTCAGGGTGACGCAAAGGCTCGCGGAAAAGAAGTAAAAGGTCTGGAGACTCCTGAATTTCAAGCAGAACTTCTTTACACAAAAGTGCCGATCGCTGCGCAGGCTAAAGCATTGTTGGAGATGGCCAAGGATCCGAAAGATTCAATGGAGAAGTCAAAGAAACTGAATGATCTCTACTTGGCTCAGGATATTGAAGGTTTAGCCGCTCTGTCGAATGAATCCGCAAAAGATGCGGATGAGGCTGCATTTATGGAAGCATTGGTAGATATGCGTAACGCAAACTGGATCAAGGCGCTTCCTGCTTTGATGTCAGAGAAACCATCGTTTATAGCAGTCGGTGCATTGCATCTTCCCGGCGAAAAGGGAGTGCTTGAAGGTTTGCGCAAGGCCGGATATACCGTAACCGCAATTAAGTAAACAAACAATTATTCTCAAACGAAATAAGGTTGCCTCGCCGGAGAGATCGGGGCAACCTTATTATTATTATTAAGAGTCTTGTAATGTCATGATTGAGCCGAAGGATTTTGAGGTGCGGCTTGTTGTGCCGTCTGCGCCGAAGTCCGGTCAGCCGAAGGGCTTGCAGGCTGATAGAGGTGATAAGGCATTCCGAAGATATCCTCGGGATGTTTACCCGGCACGAATCCTTCGATAATGGTATCTCGGCCTGTAGGATACTCGAATGTGTAGAGCTTGAACTGATAGAGCATAACAGCCACATGTTCGAATACAGAAGCCTGTATAGCCTCGTAGGGGAACCATTTCGACGTTGAGGTGAAGCAGTATAGCTGCAAGGGAACGCCGGTAGCGGCCTGTGCGAGTGTAGTCACGAAGCAGTCATCATTGTGGCTTATATGAGGATTAGTGTCAAGATATAGCTTCAGATAAGCCCGGAACACACCTAAGTTAGTGTCGATAGTGCCATCGACTAGTTCGGCAGAATTATTCACATTCTCAACCTTTCCGGCGTTGCGCTGTTCTATCTTCTTTTCGATCCAGTCTTTCAGCAACGGAATCTTAGCGAACTCGGCCAACATTTCGTCGGTAGTAGCCACGATGCTGTCTGCGTCAATCATGTAAGAACGCTGGATGCGGCGTGTGTTGCTAAGCTGCATGCTGCGATAATTCTTGAAGCCCTGACTGATCAGGCTATAGGGCGGTATGGTTGATATAGTCTTGTCCCAGTTCTGAATCTTAATCGCTGTCAGGCTTACATCGACAACGGTTCCGTTGGCATCCGATCCGTTGGGAGCAATCCAGTCGCCTTCATGGAGAGAATCATTTTCAGCAAGCTGTACGCCTGCAACGACACCAAGAATATTGTCTTTAAAGATAAGCATGAGCACGGCCGAGAATGCTCCGAGGCCGGCAAGCATCGAGCCGGGAGACTTATCCAGCAGGATTCCGAAGATAATGATCAGGGCGATAATCCAGATTACAAGTTTAATGAGCTGCACGACACCGTTAAGGGGAAGTTTCCTCTTATTGGCACGGTCATTGACATTATTCCAGATAACGTCCGCGAGAGTGGTGAATGTGCGGCTTACTACATAGACGATATATATCCATGTAATACGTGATAACCAGGCTGCGAGCGATACACGGTTATTAAGGGTGAACTGAATGAATATCAAGAATAGTAGAGGAGGAACGATGCGGCACAATTTCGTAAAGAAATGGCGCGAAACGAGATATTGATAAAAGTTATTTTTAACATGAGGTCCTATTTTGTTAAGAATAGCGACCAAAATCCATTTCACCACACTTCCGATTCCCCATGAAATAAGGAATACAAGCGCAGCATATATAACCAGAAATAATGTAGGATGGTGCCCCAGTCCCAATACATTGAGCACCCAATATACGCACTCCATTAAAATTTTTGCGATAAAGTAAGAACTCTCTTCTGTGGTCTGGGATAAATGCAGACCGACTGTTTCTGCTCCGGGCAGTGCGACGGAGTTTTCCGGTGATATTAAAAGTGGAATCATATAGCAACAATTATTGGATTATATAATTAATACAAAAATCCTGATTGAAAAGTTCAGCTATAAAACGCGAATGCGGCCGGTTTCGCAACCAGCCGCATTCAAGTGTTTTCCATAATACTTTTTCGAACTAACCTAACATCATGAAACGATTTTCTTTATACCTATAGAACACTACGGAGATAAAAAAGTTTTGTGAAAAATAAAAAAATCTCCCTTTCGAGAGATTTTAACTTTTGTTAACGGAATCTCACCGTTAACTTTATCTTTTAAGCTATTGGGATAGCTGTTGATATCTTATTTGAGTTTCAGCACCTGTCCGGCCTTGATCATGTCTGAGCTTGCGAGCTGATTGATCTTTCTGAGAGTGGTGGCCGACATGCCGTAAGAGCGTGCGATAGATGAGAGTGTGTCGCCTTTCTTAACGGTATATGTGGTCTTGGCGTCGTTACCTTTCTTATAAGGATTCTCGGTCTCTGACTTGGCAAGGTTTTTTGAGGGGGCGAAGTTTCTTGCTTTAGTGTAAGTCGATTTAGAGAAAGTATAGGTATCTGTGTGAGTGGTGTGGTTTGCGAAATCGAAGATTGCAGCAGGGTTTATTGCGTAGCCCATGAAGCGCGTTTCAAAGTGGAGGTGCGGACCTGTGCTTCGGCCTGTGCTTCCACCCAAACCGATGGGATCACCGGCGCGTACCACCTGATCAGGTTTAACGAGGTGCTTGTTGAGGTGACCGTATACGGTTTCGAGTCCGTTGGGGTGACGGATGATAACATAGTTGCCATATCCGCGAGCCTCATAGTTGGTCAAACGAACCTTGCCGTCGAATGCTGCATAGATAGTGTCGTTGCTGTGGATAGCGAGGTCGATACCTTTATGCATTCTTCCGAATTTCGCGCGGTAACCATAGTTGGAAGTAACTCTTCCTGGCACGGGCATGTAGTAACCTGTAACATCAATTACTGCAGAGTTTGGAACATCGGCCTCTTTGAAGGGGTTAACGGCTTTGCTGTTCCATCCTTCGGTATAGATGTCGAGCTCAGGCTCAAGGTCATCGATAAGATCGATAAATGTGTTTTTTTCAACCAGCTTAATCTGGTCTTTAGTGTTTGTCTGATTAGCGAGCAACTGCTTGTGCATATCAGAATGGGTAGATTTTGAAATTACCTTCTGGGCAGATATGCTTCCGCAAGTGAATGCTGCAAGGATTGCCGCGCTAAGTATATGCTTGATAACTTTCATTCTTAAATTTTCTTATGAGGAGAATTCAGTAGAGGATGATAGGTAAAAAGATCAGTTGACAGCTTTATTAAATTTCGTCGTCGCCATATAGGAATGTGACATTCGCGGGAGTGTAATCGAAAATCTCTTCGGGCTTGAAGAAGCGTGCAAGTTCGATCTTGGCGTTTTCAACGCTGTCGCTTGCGTGTACGATATTCATCTGACCGCTCATGCAGAAGTCGCCTCTGAGAGTGCCGGGAGCTGCTTTGCGACCGTTGGTGACACCTGTCATTTCGCGGAAGACGCTTACCACATCGACACCTTTAAGACACATTACAACTACGGGAGATGCTGTCATGGATTCGACAATCGAAGGGAAGAAAGGTTTGTCAACAAGGTGAGCATAATGTTCGCGCAAGATTGCTTCATCAAGTTGAATCATTTTCATTCCGCATATAATTAATCCTTTTCTTTCGATTCGTGTGATAACTTCACCTATAAGGTTCCGTTCTACTGCCGAAGGTTTGAGGATTACCAATGTCTGTTCCATGTCGTTTCGATTTTACAATTTTTAAGAATTTCAAATTCCTATGTTTCAAAGGTAAGCAAAAAATACGCTAACTCCCAATATTTTAATAACTTTTTTGGATTATTTTCCATGTTTACGAAATTGGTAGGCTCATAAGTTGTTGTAACAGTTGGAAATATGGCTGAAATATGTTATAAAACATATATTTAAACAATTTGCACACCGCTGTGGGCAGTGTGCAAAAATTGTAATTCTTAAATGTGAAAATATGTTAACGTATTTTCATGGTGGTTATTTTGAGCCAGTTAGTGATTTAAGGCATTTCATTTGCGGGGAGTTCGTTGTAATTCCCTTTGCGGATCATCTCAAGGATGAGGTGAAGTTTACCAACCTCCTCGGGGTGCTCTGCTGCCACGTTCTTATCTTCGTATGCCTCTTTCATATTGAAGAGCTGCTGCACGGGTGCGCAACCTGTCTCAACGTATGCTCCGCGCGGTTTCATTTTGGGGAATGTGCTTGCCTCTACATATTTCCAATCGGGAACGCGGAGGGCGAGGGTATGGTCGTAACCCTGCTGAACAACCCATGGACGGCTTGTCATGTCACGGCCCAACCAGTTGTCCATACGGTTGAACGAGTCGGGAGCGCTACCCTTAGGCATCTGCACGCCGAGGAAGCCGGCGAAAGAGGCCACGAGGTCAATCTGTGAAAGCACCGTAGCGTTCTCTCCCTTGTTGAGATTGCCTTTCGGCCAATGTACGATCACAGGTACGCGCGTACCGCCCTCATAGAGTGAATATTTCGAGCCGCGCAGCTCGCCTGTGGGTGAATGACCGTTGAGAAGTTCCTGAGCATGATCGTCATAGCCGTCGTTGAGTACAGGGCCATTATCGCTTGATACGATGATGATCGTATTGTCAAGAATTTTCATATCTTCCAAAGTCTTGATAAGCTGACCTACTGACCAGTCGAACTGTGCGATAGCATCGCCGCGGAGTCCCATCTTGTTTTTGCCACGGAAACGATCGTGGGGGAATCGGGGCACATGCACGTCGTTGGTAGCGAAATACATGAAGAAGGGTTCGTTGCCTTTCTCCTTGATAAAGTTGATGGCGTGAGCAGTGATAGAGTCGGCGATATTCTCATCTTTCCACAGAGCTTTGCCACCGCCTTTCATATATCCGATGCGGGAGATGCCGTTTACGATCGACATATCGTGACCGAACGTAGGTTTGAGGTTATAGAGAAGTTCGGGGTTATCCTTGCCTGTAGGTTCGCCCGGGAAATTCTCTTTATAGCTTACTTCTATTGGAGCCGAGGGGTCATAATTGGCAACATGACCATTTTCGATGAAAACGCAGGGAACACGGTCGGCTGTAGCAGCCATGATATATGAGTAATCAAAACCTATATCGCCCAAAGCCGCGGGAAGTTGAGCGTTCCAGTCCTGGGTGCCGGTTTCGTCGCCGAGTCCAAGGTGCCATTTACCGATAGCGCACGTAGAATAACCTGCCGACTTGAACATATCGGCCATCGTGTACTGTTCCGGACGGATAATCATACCGGCGTCGCCGGGGGCAATGTCGGTGTCGGGACGGCGCCAGCTGTAGTGTCCGGTAAGCATCGCATAGCGCGACGGTGTACTGGTAGCCGCAGTTGCGTAAGCATTGGTGAAGCGTATGCCATTTTCAGCAAGACGGTTTACATTAGGAGTTTCTACATTTTTTGCTCCGTAGCACTGAAGATCGCCATAGCCCAAGTCGTCGGCATAAATGATAAGCACGTTAGGCTTAGCGGGATTTGACAGATCATTACTTTTGGCTTTCTTTGGAGCCGCATACGCTCCGGTAGCCACGACTCCCATCGATAGGAGTGTCAGGGTACTTCTTGTTGTGATCATGATTAGGTTAAATATTTAGATAATATGGATTATAGTAAATAGAGATTCAATTAATGGTATGCCAAAATTTCATTTGGCATACCATTCATGAGTTTACTGTTTAGATAACAGATGACGGATAGGAGCAATGTTCAGATTTACCGTCTTATTGGTGTAAAGATTGTAGAGATTCTGATATCCGAGTGTCAAGGCATTGTCGATCATTGACTTCGCTTTTTCGAGATTGCCCGACTGAGCGTAATAGACGGCAGCGTAATAGTAATCGTCCTTAGTCTTGTCAGCTTTATCTCGGAGAGCTTTCTCCATGGTCGCGTCGGCATCAAGTTTCTTTCCGCCGAGACACTGTGCGAGAGCCTTGTAAGATGCCTCCTTGAAATTTTCAGGTTCCGTGGAGTTTGCGATGCGTGTATAATCAGCAACGGCCTCTTTTGAATCCTTGATTATATCGAGGTTGACGTAGGCCTTGATCATCTTGGCATATATGTCGGTCGGATCAGTCATTATCGCCTCGTTCAGAGTTTTGATTGCGCTTTGCGGGTCATCAAGAGCGACATTGGCCAGAGCCGCGAGTGTAAGTGCTTCAGTGGATGTCGGACTGACCTTAAGAGCCTTAGTGCAGGCGAGAAGGGCAGCGGGTGCATTTCCGGCCGCTAATTCGACTGTGGCTTTCACGATCTGATTTTCGGTGGTGTTATCCTTTATTATAGCCAGATCGGCATAGGTTGATGCTTCATTGAACTTATTGAGGTTCATAGAGCATAAGGCCATGGTGGCATAGACCGAGCCGATCTGCCCGTCGCGCGATTCAAGGAGTTTTTTGAATCCTTCGTAAGCCTGGTTGTAGTTACCGCTGTTGTAGGCTATGCTTGCCTGAAGGAAATATAGGGGATCGGTGTTTGAGGTACGGGAGATGGCATATTTCAATGCATTGTCAACGGCATTGAAATTCTTGTTGGCAAGAAAGATAAGAGACTCCAGCGGGCGGCTTGACTTGCCGTCGGCAAGTGAGAAGCCGCTAAGATAGCTTGTCGCTGCATTCTCATCTTCACCCATCTCCTCATAGAGCTCTCCTACGCGGCAATAGGTGAGATAATTGCTCGGGTCGACATTCTGAGCCTCGGTGATCAGGTTGCGGGCATCCTCTTTGCGGTTCATCATAATGTCGGCCCGTGCCATTCCGAAGAATGCTTCCTGACTGCGGCTTTTAATACGCTGCATTGCTGCAAACGAGTTGTAAGCCTCTTCGGGTTTCTTGAGATAAAGGGCTATATTACCTTTCTTATACAGCAATGCGTAATCGCGGGGTGAAAGCTCAAGAGCTTTATCTACGGCATTCATTGCTTTGTCGTAATCCTTGGTCTGGATATAGATATCGGCGAGCATTGAGAACTCATCTATGCGCATATCTTTCTCCTTATCGGGGGTGCAGTCAAGTGCTTTTGATATATCGATAAGGGCATTATCGTACATCGACAGTTTGTAATATTGTGTGGCGCGCTGATAGAGAGTTGCGTAATCTTTTGGATTTTCTTTCAGAATTTCGTCATATCCGCGAAGTACAGCCTTGGTTAGGGGGCTGATCTGCTGAGCAAACGAACAGGGGGCTGCCATCATCGCGGCTGCCAATAAGAATGATTTAAATTTCATTTAGAGTCAATCTAAGGGTTGTCAATTTCTTTAATAACTCACCGGCTTCCGATAGTGGGAGCATATTCGCGCCGTCACTCTTGGCAACTGCCGGATTCCTGTGTGTCTCCATAAATATACCATCAGCACCGGCTGCAAGTCCCGATTTGGCTATCGTTTTAATGAGCTTTGGGATACCGCCGCTGACACCATCGGCAGAGTTAGGCTGCTGAAGTGAATGAGTGATATCCATGATCACCGGGCACTCGCACTCTTCGCGCATCACCGGGATGCCGCGCATATCGACAACAAGGTCGCCATAGCCGAAGAATGTGCCGCGTTCTGTCACGGCTAACATATCATTGCCTGATTCTCTAACCTTTTGGCAGGCGAAACGCATGGAGGAAGGGGAGAGGAACTGACCTTTCTTGATGTTTACCATCTTGCCCGTTTTGGCCGCAGCAATCAGAAGATCAGTCTGCCGGCAAAGGAAAGCCGGAATCTGGAGAATATCCACATATTCGGCTGCCATCGCAGCCTCATCCGGTGTATGAATATCGGTTACTACAGGAATTCCGAAAGTCTCTTTGACTTTTCTCAAGACTTTAAGAGCTTTCTCATCGCCAATACCTGTAAAAGAATCAATTCTGCTTCTGTTGGCTTTGCGGTAGCTCCCTTTGAAAACGTATGGTATATCTAATCTGGTCGTTATCTCAAGCAGTTGCTCAGCGAGGTCCATCGCCATCTCTTCCCCCTCGATCACGCACGGACCGGCGAGAAGAAAGAAATTATCCGTATGGCTCTGTTTGAGATAATCGGTAATTTTTATGTTGTCGTTATATAGCATTCTCAAGTAATTAACAATTAATAATGTAAACAAATCGCTTGACTATAAGACGATTTATTCTTCTTCCTTATTACTTATCACTAATATCTTCTCACCTCTCACTTCTCACCTAAATTGTTGATCACATGAACGGCTGTCAGCGCGTAGAGTGCGGCGGTTTCGGTACGAAGTCTTGTGTTGCCGAATGTAGATGGTATGAAACCGGCATTTACAGCCATAGTCACTTCCTCCGGGGAGAAATCCCCCTCCGGACCGATAAGTATAACCACATTCTCCCCCGGGCGATAGACCTTAGTCAGCTCCATTTTCGGATATTCCGGAGAACAATAACCCATGATCAGTGACGAATCTGAGAAATCGGCCTTGATTCGGCTGATGAATTCCTTATAAGATATCATCCCATGGTACACCGGCATAAACGCCTTCATGCTCTGCTTCATGGCTGAGACAAGAATCTTCATCAATCGGTCATCTTTCACCTCCTTGCGTTCGCTGTGTTCGCATTTGAGGAAGAAGATTTCGTTTACCCCGATTTCAGTCGCTTTCTCCAAAAGCCACTCCATACGGTCGATATTCTTCGTGGGAGCCACAGCAAGCGTTATCCCGGGCT
This sequence comes from Muribaculaceae bacterium, assembly GCA_029071345.1. Classification (GTDB taxonomy): domain Bacteria; phylum Bacteroidota; class Bacteroidia; order Bacteroidales; family Muribaculaceae; genus Lepagella. The sequence continues at coordinate 17,650 of JAIEAO010000182.1, forward strand.
GCCAATGCAGAGATTCTTCGGTTTTATCCAATATCTCCACCACAGTGTGCTTCGGGTGTGCTTCAAGAATCATACACTTGTAGGCACCTCCCTTTCCATCCACTGCATAGATAATGTCGCCATCCTTCATGCGCAGCACGCGGCAGCAATGTGCCGATTCCGTTTCGGGAAGAGTCTTGGAATCCGTTATATCGGGTGCGTAAAATCTGATCATCGTTACGGGCAGTCGGATTACTTCTCTTCAACCATTCCTTCCGGTTCACCGGCTGCGATAGCCATGGCTCCCTGCACTTCTTCCTTTTTCAACGGCGGCTGTTTAGCCTCGGTCGGAGTGCGGAAGATGAAATAGAACAGGATGCTGATTGTGAGGGCATATCCCGCGAATATAAACCATGAGGTCTGCCATCCGGCAAGATTCGTTTCTGCATTGGCATTAGCCGACATATCAACGAATTTGTTGACAACATAGTTACCGGCGATGAATGTGCCGACACTTGCGCCGATACCGTTGGTCATAATCATGAAAAGACCTTGAGCGCTCGATCGCATCTTAACATCGGTCTGTTGGTCAACGAAAAGACCACCGGCCACATTGAAGAAGTCGAACGCCACACCGTAAACGATGCAAGATATGATGATAAATACAATTCCAGAACCGGTGTTGCCGATACCGAAGAATCCGAATCGGATCACCCATGCAAGCATCGCCATAAGCATCACGCCTTTGATGCCGAAGCGTTTAAGACACATAGGAATGAGGAGGATGCAGAGGGCTTCGCTGGCCTGTGAGATGGCAGTGAGCGCAGTAGCGTTTTTAGCACCCCAGGAATTGGCAAACTCAGCAATATTCTGGAATGAGGCGATAAACATTGTGCCGTAGCTGTTGGTGATTTGCAGGCAGACACCCAAGAGCATAGAGAATATGAAGAAGATTGCCATTGTCTTATTGCGGAAGAGAGAAAAAGCTGAAAGTCCGAGTTTCTCGGATATCGACTGCGAGTTGTCTCCTTTATTGACAGGACATTCGGGCATTGTCAAAGCATAGATCATCAGCAGAAGTCCTATCACGCCTGCCGATACAAATTGCATATAGCTTGACTGGAAGTCGGTGAAGTTTACGAAAAGTTCTGCGCATATGAAGCCAACCGTGCCGAAAACGCGGATAGGGGGGAAGGCCGTCACCGTGTCGAGTCCTGCCTTGTTGAGTGCGTTGAACGCAACTGAATTCGCCAGACCGATAGTCGGCATGAAGAATGCGATTGCAAGTGTATAGAACGTGAAAATCACTGAAAATTGCACATTGCCGGGGTTTTGCCAGCAGTACCATCCAACGAGAAGCATAAATGTCGCTGAAATGCCGTGACAGATACTCAGCATCTTTTGCGCGGGCACCCATTTGTCGGCAATAATGCCCACTAAAGCCGGCATAAAGAGGGAGACAAGTCCCTGTGCCGTATAAAATAAATATACATAGGCCCCCAACCCGGCACCTCCTTTGTCAGGAGAATTACCTAAGTAGATACCCATTGATACGAGATAGCATCCCCATATTGCGAACTCCAGAAAGTTCATAACTATGAGGCGAGTTTTCATGTTGCTATTTGAAGCCATGTTATATAATATGAATTATTAAAGTAACGTTCGGTGACAGCATAGACTCCGGCGGATCACAGCCATAAGCCTATAACTTCACAAAGTTAACCAATATCTTCATAATCTCAAAACTTTTTTCGGTCAATGTGAAAACAAGAGATGGTCTAAAAGGTGGACATGGATATGACGGCATGGTGAGTTTCTTATTATAGTTAAATATTAATAAATGTTAAAATTTTATTTAGGTGAAAAATGTAGGGTTTGGATTTGGTAGTGTCGGGGATTTTTGCTAACTTTGCGTATTGATTAAAAGCATGCATTTAACAATTCTTCCGGCCATATATTTGTGAAAAATTTGGTATGATGTATAGGTGGGAGAAAAATCAGAATTAACTCAACAAAAACATTAAATTTAGCGATTTTAACTCATGAATAGGAAATTTATGGTTAAATTTACCCTTCCCGGCCTGTTGTTTACAGCCTGTCTCTTCTAGACGTCTCCGAGCCCACGAGA
>JAIEAO010000183.1 GCA_029071345.1 Muribaculaceae bacterium
GATCTACACTCTGACCGGGCAGAAGATCGACTCACTCCTCGGCCAGCCCGCCGGCGTCTACATCGTCAAGAAAGGGAAGACGACCGCAAAGGTAATTAGGAATTAGCAATTGGATTAATCGGGATAAATCAAGATAATCGAGATTAATCCTGAAAACCTGAAAATAGAAAACATTATACGAAATGAATTTTTACAAGAGAATTGCCGCATTTTCGATGATCGCGCTGGGTATCGCCTCGATGGCAAGCGCAGGGCTCACTCCCGAAAAGGAGCTTAATGCCCGTCATCCGCTTCGTTTCCGTCATGCGCGCCCTGTTCCGGAAGGGCTCTATGCAGTGCCCGGACAGTTGAAGAAATCAAAAGTTCCTGTCAAGTCTACAGCCACACGCACCGAGCTCGTGGCCAACTGCACCAGCAGTAAGATTGGCTACGGTATGTATTCATTCTTTGCCGAGTCCGATCTTACGCTCGATAAGATTGCGGATGTGCCTGCATTCTTCGGCGGTGGTGTGTATGTCAACGGTAAGTATTATGCCGCTGACTATGATTATAATCAGGATTACGAACTGGAGTATGTGGAATGGTATGTCTATGACTCCACCACATGGCGTCGCGAGAAAACAGTCAGCAATCCTCTCGACTATTCATATCTCGCTACCGACCGCACATACGATGCAACGACGGGTACGGTCTATAGCGTTACCTACGATAAATCGGGTAACTCAATCCAGCTTTCGAAGACATCGCTCACCGATGGAGCTTCCACCCTCGTGGCCCCTTTGAGCAAGAATGTGATTATGATCGCTGCTTCTCCCGAAGGTCAGCTTTACGGTATCGATACCGAGGCCAACCTCTACAAGGTGAATAAGAGCAATGCCGAGCTGACACTCGTGGGCAACACCAAGATTTATGACGATTATCTTTCGGAATACACCCAGACGATCACGTTCGATCCCCGCACAGGCAAAATACTGTGGGCTGAATTCCACAGTGAGGGCCTTTTCACATCGTCGTCCGCGCTCTATGAAGTGGATCCGGCTACCGCGGCCACAGTGAAGATCGCCGATCTCCCCGGGGCTCCCGAGATGATCGGTATGTATGTCACAGATATCCTGCAGTCGGGTGTTCCCGAGGCTCCGAAGAACCTTACGGTTGTTCCTGCTTCGGAGGGTTCGCTTAACTGCAGTTTCAGCTTCATCGCTCCGGCTGTCAACACCGACGGCGTCGCGCTGTCTGGTAGTCTGACTCTGGAGGTGAACGTAGACGGTGACCTTCTCGATATTCTAGAGGCTGCTCCGGGTGCGGCAGTGAACTGCGGTCCCTACACGCTTACAAAGGGTCTGCACACCGTGAAGATCTCCGCCGAGAATGCTGTTGGCGCGGGTGCTGTGGCGGCCAGGGTATTCTTCGCCGGTTATGATGTGCCGGCTGCTCCCGGTGCGCTTAATCTCAAGTTTGAGAATGGCAAAGCGATCGTAAACTGGACGGCTCCGGCCGAGGGTTCGGAAGGGGGAGCGATCCGCGGCCCTCTGACATATAACGTGACCCGTATGCCCGAGAACGTAGAGGTTGCCAAAGGTCTCACAGCGACTACCTTTACCGAATCGTTGGATGCAGCCCACAGATATTATTATATGGTAAGCGCCGTTTCTCCCGATGGAGTCGGTGTGGCAGGCGAGACCAACAGCCTCGTGGCCGGAAGCTGCGACATACCTTTCATCACATCTTTCGACACTCAGAGCGAATTCGATCTCTGGACCAACGTGGATATCACCAGCGGCGATAAAGTCTGGAACTATGACGAGGATAACCACCGCCTGCGCCATCCCTGGAGCATAGATAACCCTATCGATGACTATATCGTGTCGCCCGGTCTGAAGCTTGATGGCTCAAAGACATATTCCGTATCATTCGACGCCTATCAGATGGTGGCCAACTATGACGAGCACGTGATGCTCTATTTCGGCCCCTCGCAAGATGTGTCGAAGATGACTCTCGTGCTCGACACGAAGAAACTTAGTGACACTCCCGTAAATTTCGAAGGCACGGTGGCTCCCTCGGAGTCGGGTGTATGGTATATCGCATTCCGCAGCACCGCTCCCAAAAACGGCTTCATGTCGTATGTCGACAATGTGAAAGTGATGGAGAAAGGTTCGTCAGCCGTGGCCGCCGGAGTTTCCAATTTCAAGGCTCAGGCCGCCGACGGCGGTAAGCTCGAAGTCACCGTTTCATTCGATGCGCCGACAACCACGATGCAGGGTGCCACACTCTCCGCTATCTCACATATCGATATCCTGCGCGGCGAAAGCTCGGAGCCGGTGAAAACTTTCGACTCTCCGGCTACAGGTGCTCACCTGAGCTTTACCGACACATCCGTAAAACAGGGTATCCATACATATCGCGCCATCGTTTACACGACGGCCGGCGGTGGCGAGCCGACAGCGGCAAAAGTATTTGTCGGCGTCGATGTTCCCGAAGCCCCCGTTGATTTCGCGGTATCCGGCTCTCAGGGTGCGCGCCAGCTTACATGGAAAGCTCCCGAGCAGGGTAAGAACGGCGGTAATCTCAACGGATTGCTGTCCTATAAGATCGTGCGCGTGGTCAACGATAATGAGGAAGTGGTGGAGAATAACTGCGCTTCTACATCATATACCGACACCTGGACCACAAAAGATCAGGCTTTCGTATATTATGCCGTATCGGCCGTAACTACTGCCGGCGTGAGCGAGAGCGTGAAGTCTCAGTCGTTTGCTGTCGGTGATCCCTACGAACTTCCTTACGCCGAATCGTTTGCGGGTGCCAAACCTCAGACCAACCCCTGGAGCATCGAGCAGGTGATCGGATATAACGGCGAATGGTCTATCAATGCGTCAGGTTCCGACCCCTATATCTCGGCTCAGGACGGTGACGGCGGTCTCGCTTCGTTCGACGGCTATCACGGTTGGACCGACGGCATGGAGCTGCGTCTGATTTCTCCCACAATTGGTCTTAGCCAGTATAAGGATATCACTCTGTCGTTCTATATCTACCATTTCAACGGTCTGGCCGGATGGTGGCAGGAAGACCCCGATCCTGTGGGCGAAACCATGATTGTGGAGGTTTCGGAAAACGGCGCTCCCTTCAAGGCGATTCCGAATGCCAAATATAATCTTTATGCTGCCAAGTCAGGTTGGGAGAAGCACGATATCAAACTCGACGACTTCAAGAAAAACGAAGGTGTGCGCATCGCATTCCGTGGTCGCGGAGCCGGAAACTTCAATATCCACCTCGACAATATCAGGATCGAAGGCACATACGATCCCAGCGGCGTGAATGAAGTGACTGCCGCATCGTTCAGCGTTTGGTCGGAAAAGGGTGCCATCGTAGTGGACGGCATCGCAACAGAGGCCGATGTTTACGATATGTCGGGCCGCAAGGTAGCTGTGCTTACCGCTTCTGATGCCCGCGCGGAGGTTCCTGCAGGAATCTATCTCGTGAGCTGCGGCGGCGAGACAGTGAAAGTGCTCGTGAAATAACATAATCAAGATAACCAACTGACTACTAACCTGCTTCGGGAAAGTTTCAAAAACTATCCCGAAGCAATAAAATTTTTTAAAATGAACAGATTTTTTACGAAATTACCTTTGATTGCGTTGCTTGCAGTCTCTGCTTTGCCGGGCAAGGCTGCTGATCCGATCTTCAGCTATGACTTCAACGACGATGGAGCCTCATTCACTGAAGACTTCGCTGTGCAGGATGCCAATAATGACGGTACTACTTGGAAATGGAATAAGTATACTTCAGGAGCCAAACCATATTATTACGCCATGTGCTCTTATTGGAATGCCAATGGTTACAATGATCTGCTGACCACCCGAAACGCTTACAATCTTCAGAAAGGTCACGCCTATATCATGAAGTTTGATGCGTGGGCTGAAACCACACCGGCCACTTCCACGCTGGCGATCGGTTTCTTTCCCAAAGGGAGTCCGGAAGATATCAACCGCATATATTCAAACAATAAACTTGTTTATATAAATAAATATTCGGGCGAGACCCCTGAGAATTTCGAGGCGATCTTTGAGGTGCCCGAAGATGGAGAATATCAGTTTGTATTCATGGTGATTGATAGTGCCAAGAGCGGTGGTGCTTCTATTGACAATATCGTCTTGACCGATGGCGGTTCTCCCTATACTCCGCAGCCGGCTGCAGGCGTTGTTGCCGAGTGTGCCGCCGATTTCTCTCTCAAGGCCACACTCAACATCACGTTGCCTTCAAAAACGGTGACAGGTGCGGATCTGGCGGCCGACGGGATCTCGAAAGTTGAAATACTTAAAGGCGATGCAGTTGCAGGCACGCTCACAAGCGGTCTTACTCCCGGTGCGACAGTTACTTGGACTGATGAGAACGCCACTGAGGGTGTCAACACCTATTCGGTAGTGGTTTATAACGGAGAATTGGTAAGTTCTGCGGTTGAGGCTTCGGTTTATGTCGGTTCTCTGACGCCGAACGCGCCGACTTTGGTTAAGGCTGCCAAAGCAGAAGATGGCAAGGTGAATATTACTTGGAGTGCTCCTGCGAATAGCTCCGAGAACCAGCCGCTCAATCCCGAGCTGATTACATATAATGTGAAGCGTTCGATCAACGACGGGGAGGCTAAAGCAGTAGCCACAGGTATCTCCGAGACCGAATATCTTGACACACCTCCGGCTTCCGACGACTTTATGACCATCGTTTACAGCGTTGAGGCTGTCTACAGCGGCAGAACTTCCGGAGCTGTTGAGACCAACGCCATAAAGCTGGGAACATACGCCTTGCCTTTCGACGAGTCGTTTGCCGGTGCTGTCCTTCCCGATGATTGGGAGATCACCAAAGGTGGAGGCGGAAATGTAAAAGAATGGGCGACGGCTCAGACCATGAGTAGTCCGTCAGCATCACCCCAAGATCAGGATGGAGGAATGTTATATTATAATTCATACAATTCTTCAAGAGACACCTGGTCGCAGGCAATCTCTCCGGAGATTAACCTGAATGGTGCCACATCGCCTGTTCTCGAATTCTATTTCTATCACTCTTCCAATAACGGCAGCGATAAGATTGAAGTGGAGGTTTCAAAGAACGGTGGTGAATTCGAAAAGCTCTCGGAAATTAACCGATATATAGATTACAGCACTAACGGATGGACTCAATATCAGCTCCCTCTTGCAGCCTATAAGGATTCTAAAGTTAGAATCTCGTTCAAGGCGATTTCAGGTTATGGATATAATATGGCTATCGATGCTGTCAAGATCTATAATGCCAAATCTTATGACCTTGAAGCCGGTGAACTCACAGCAACAGCAAGCAGCGTGAATTCCGGCGAGGAGGCTGAATTTACATTCACTGTCAAGAATGCGGCGTTTGCAAATATTGCAGCGGCTGATTACACCGTTAAGGCTTACATCAACGACGAACTTGCCGAGACACTCGAAGGCAAGGAGGTGGAAGCAGGTCAGAGCGTGGACTTCACATTCTCAGTTCCTACTCACGCCGGATATGCTGAAACTGGTGTGACAGCGTATGCGGAGATCGTATTCGACAATGATGAGGAAGTCGACAACAACGTTTCCGACACTGCCACAGTAGGCATCATTCTTTACAGCGGTGAAGGTGTGACCGGCGTGACTGCCGTAGAGGAGAACGGAACGCTCCGTCTGACTTGGAACGATATAACGGTTGAACAGTTCGAGAAGCTGGAGTCTGTAATAACACTCGACAATGAAGAGGACATCATCTCCAGAGAGCTGTATAACACTGATCCTACTCTGGCAAGCCCGGCTCAGTTCATCGGCTCTGACGGTAATGTATGGAAAAACATCGACGCTGACGGCAAGGAAATCCCCCAGCAGTACAGCATGAAGCCTACCGCACGCGGATTCATGTTCTCATCTTGGGAGATGACCGGCAACTCAAGCCATAAGGACTACACCGGCGTGATGGAACACGGTATGCTCGTGGCTACCGCTCCCGCTCAGGCTGACGGCGCCGCTTCCGATTACCTCATCACTCCTGTGCTCCCCGGCAAGGGAAACCACAAACTGGAGTTTGTAGGAAGATCTTATTCAAGTGCTTGCACCGCAGATTTTTATGTGGAGTATGCCACTGAAGAGACCGACTTCACTGCAGCTGATGTTGCAACTAAGTTCCAGCCCGTCGGCGAGAAAGTTCATATCAACGCCAACTATCAGGAAGGTGGCAAATGGAATCAATATTCTTACGCAATTCCTTCCAACGCTAAATATGTTGCAATCCACTTCGTGGGTGAAGCTAAGACAAGCTATGACTATTGGGGCGATGAGGAGACCGTGAACTCTGTACTCTGCATTGACAACATCAAGATCGTTTCCGAGCCCATGACCAAGCCGAATTACAACGTTTATTACGCAGAGAATGCACCTCAGAATGTTGAGGAAGGCGAGGAACCGTTGCGTCTGATGGCTGAAGGAACAGTAGTGATTCCGCAGAAACACAACACCGATCCTGTCATCACCAACGAGTATGTTATCTCCAAGCCTGCGGTTTCCACCAACTATCATGTATCTGCAGTATATCCCGAAGGTGAGACAGCACTCTCAGCTCCCTATTACTTCGACATCAACACAGGCGTCGAGATGATCGAGGCGCAGGGTGTTCAGGCAGTCAAAGTTGAGGGCAGAACGATCAGCGTTGTTAACGGTGACAGCAACCTGTTCGACCTCTATTCGATCAACGGTTCGGCTTTGGCACTCGGTGTAGAAAACTGGACAGTGGCCGCTCCGGGCGTATACGTTGTGAAACTCGGCAGCAAAGCAGTGACCGTAATGGTGAAATAAAATTCCGGAAAATTTTCTGAGGTTTATCACCCGATTGACTCTCAGGAGAAAATTACCAATAAGCGGATCGGTGTCGTCTTGTATGAGGCGACACCGATTTTTCGTATATCAAGCGAATCAATTCACAGGCGTAAGGGAATGGTGGATAAAATGAAATGCAGGAGCTCCGACAATAAATGCCAAGGCTCCCGCAACATCAAGGTTACGAAAAGGTGATTTTTCTTTTTTAATAAAAAATGGGCGCGTAACCATATTGATTCATTAAATATAACGCCGGGGTGTAATAATAGTTCGCGCAACTGTAAAATTTAACGTTTCGCCCCCTCTCCGCTCAATTATTGTTGACAGTTGTGCTCAGATTAATCAATTAAAACAACTATGGTATTACAAAAATTCATGATTATAAATTTTCGGATACAAATTTTGCGATTATAACTCGGTGGTATTTGACAAAAAGCTGGGTTTAGAGTATCTCAGTCGAAATTCCGGGAGGTGTGGCGCCCTACATTCGAGGAACTTATTCACTACTTGTTATATCTACATTTGGGACATCCTTTACCTTTCAGAACGCTATTGCCAGTTGGATTCCATGTGTGTCCGCACAATTCACACTTACATTCTATCTTGTCAGACATTCTTGTAAATGGTGTTAACAATTTAATATGTGGATGTTTTACCTTTAATTCATCTTCAAAATCTTTTGGGTGCTTTTTGCCGTAACGGTTACAATATACGCATCCACAACCTTTCGATCTTACTTGTACCTTTTGGCGGTAAGGTGGATGATTCGGATTAGGACATTTCCAGAGTGCCACATAGTCTGACCCGGCGGCAACCTCAGTAGGTTTTTTATCGTTTTCTTCGCACCATTCTTTCGCAATTTCTGGATATAAAGCAGCAAAACTTGTATCAGGAGCTACTTGTTTGCCATGACAAACTGCGCAGCCTGAATTTCGATACACTCGAAAAGCTATAGTTGCAAGATAACTGTGACTACACCCTTTATCGCAATGCCACCAAAATTTACGTCGTGTATCTAATCCTATAGTATCAGGCGTAAATCCGCTATCCTTGTTATGTTCATAATCCCATTCGGAAGCAATATCAGGATATAGAACCGCTAAACTCTCTAATGGGTGAAATTTTTGATGAGCACAATAGGGGCATCCTTGTCCTGATAGGTGCATTGACGGGTTTTGTTCAAATACTCCATGCTTCGAGCAAATAATTTTTACGTTATTATCACTAGTAGTGTACTCCACCAAACGATAATCGTATTTATTTCCATGTATGTTTTTTGCTTGTTCAATCCATTCAGCCGTACAATATTGATAGTGTTTAGCGCAATGAGGACAGCCCCAGCCATTCGATATAGAACTAACCAAACTTCTCCATTTATGTTTGGGATTGATAGGGCAAATCCAACTTACTTTCTTAGATGATTTAGTCGTAACCATTTCAGGTGTAAGTGGAGCGTTTACTTCATAATCCCATATAGCAACTACAGATTTCCCCTCCTTGCGTTTCCTCTCCTCCGAAGCTGCAAAACTCTTTTCATAAGGTAAGCAGTCTAACTCTGCTCTAACTTCGTTAATTTCTTTATCAAAGTTTAAACTTACCGCCGTATTCGGAAGTAAATGGGTGAGTAAAACATTCAGTTTGGCTTCTAAGTCACTATATTCGGGTGAATAATTTACTTTTATAACTATACATTTAGGGACTGAAAAGTCAGGACATTTATTCTCTCTGAATCGATATAGGGTGATTCCATTGTTTATAAGTCTCTTTGTTTTAGCAATATCCTTCGGAAGTTTCGCTTGATTATGGTAACGCTGACCGTCATACTCAAATCCCATGTTGAGAGAGGGAATAAATACATCTAATTCATCTTTACCGACAAGGTGCCTATTTATCGCGTCAGGGAATAATGACTTTATAGCGCGAAATAAGAGTTGTTCAGGTACAGATGAACTTCTACAATTAGCGCAATGTGGACAACCACGCTTTCCGATATTTCTATTAGCTCCTTTAGCCCTCCATTCGTAACCACAAGTAGGACATAACCACCATATATATTTATTTGTACTTGCAAATACATCAAACGGAGTTAGATCTCCGTTCTTTGTTGGATGCCACTCCTTTGCCAACTCAGGATTCACATAACCAAGAGAGGTTTCTAGGCACAATTTCTGCGATGAACAATAAGGACAATCACCGCCAGTATGATATATCTTATTTCCGGGCAATGTTTGGTAGTTATGGCCATTCGAACAAATCCACCACATTTTTTTGCGATATGTAGGAGGAATTGTATCAGGGTCGACTGTATTCTTTTCAAAGTCCCATTCTTTAGCAATAACATCGGGATATTTTGCTTTGAGACTATTAACGCCAGGAATTATTATGCGTCCTAAACAGACTGGACACTTCTCCGATTCTACTACTCTTTTAGACGGTGCTGTCCTATTTCCTATTTTCTTTTGATAGGATTGACCACATTTAGGGCAAATCCACCAAACTTTCTTATTCGAGCCATATGAAACATTTTCTGGTGTCAATACCCCATTCTTTTCAAAGTCCCACTCCATTGCTAACTCCGGAAATCTTTCAGCTAGTGTCTGCATATTTTATGTAATAGATAACCCAGTAAATCTGTGGATCTTGGAATTATGTTTGGACGTTGCTAATAATTTTAGTTGTAGTTTAGGGAGAAGGCGTCTTGGTAGGAGATGGCGGAGCGGTTGTCTTTGTTGTCTATCCAACCTTTTTCGAGATGACTGGTCTGGGATATTTCTCCTGCACTCATGTCTGAGAACAACGCACATACTTTCTCAATGGTGCTTAGTTCTGATTCATTGAGTTTATTGTCGGTATTCTCTGTGGCTTCCAACTTGATACCGCTTTGACCGCTCGGATAAACATATTCTTCCATATCTATTCCGGGCAGGGAAGTGTATAATGTTCCCCAATGTTTGGGAACCGGACCAAATGGCAATGCCTTGTAGGTTATACCTGTTATGCCATATCCATGATTCTTGTAATGAAGGAAATCGGCATAGAACAGCAGTTTGTTCATCTTGGTGACAAATGTCGAACCGATAGTTGAGATAATCAGTCGCACGACATTCGCAACTTTATCGGCGGATAGAGAGCGAAAGCCCGTATATTCCGACGGTTGCATGATAGACTTGTAATCACCATCCGCTGCTTCTACTTTCTTTCTGATCCGTAGATACTCCTGCTCGCTCATTTCAGATTTTGACGCCTCAACAAATGACATGAATACATCTTTTTCGCGCGCTGCAATGATTGTTCTGGCATTTGACACACTCGGCACCTCTCCGTCCTCATACATCCGGTATTGGTTTATGCCAAAACCGAGTATCTGCGCCATTTTTGCAGCGGACAAGCCGTAGTGTTCCCTTATTCCGGCAATCTCATCAGGGAAGGGAATACCGTGCTTGATGCGATACTGATTATATACCTGAAATATATTTGCTTCATCCATTTCGGTTGTGGTCCACATCTCGCCATCTACATCAATGATTCCGGTATGGATGTAGGTATACTCCTCCTTTCGGAAAGTAGCAGTTCTTACTTCCTGAAAGTATTTTTCTCCGGCTAACAACTTATTATTTTCCATTGCTTTCATTCTTTAAAGGGTAAGACATGGGATGTTCCGCTTTGTGGAACGAAATACATATCGTATGGGAGTTCGGCTTTCCAAGTGTAATCTTTATGTAGATTTCATTACCTCTCACATCTTTGCCGAACACCCACATTTCTCCTTGATTATTCAGAGCATCCACAATCGGACCTTCGGAATAATCATAGCAGCTCAGGTTCATTATCACCTCCATTCGTTGATTAGGAGTAATGCCTAACTCAACCAGGCTATTCTGGTTTTTCTGACGATCATCACGGAAACGTATTCCGAAGATTTTGACTTTCAGACTGAAATCCTCTAAGAATTTCTCAACTTGCTCTTTTGTAATCATAGTGCAAAGATATAAATTATTTACCAATAATGCAACTTTAAAGTTGTTTTAGCATCGGGCGTCGCCCTCCGAGCTATGTTCGCTCTTTGCTTAGTCATAAAATTTACTTAATTTTGTGGTGAATATGGAAGAAGATTTTGATATCAGGGACCGGGCGAACAGGCCGGAGGGGAGCGACCGCGACATCGAAAAGGCGTTGCGTCCGCTTGAGTTCGACGATTTCAGCGGTCAGGATAAGATTATAGACAACCTGCGGGTGTTCGTGGAGGCGGCGCGGATGCGTGGCGAGGCTCTGGACCACACCCTGCTTCACGGCCCTCCGGGTCTCGGTAAGACCACACTTTCCAACATCGTGGCCAATGAGCTTGGTGTGGGGTTCAAGGTGACATCGGGCCCGGTGCTCGACAAGCCGGGAGATCTCGCCGGTATCCTCATGAGCCTTGAGGAGCATGATGTGCTGTTTATCGATGAGATTCACCGTCTGCACCCCGTGGTGGAGGAGTATCTTTACTCTGCGATGGAGGATTTCCGCATCGATATTCTGCTCGACAAAGGACCGGGAGCGAAGAGTGTACAGCTTACTATCTCACCGTTTACGCTCATCGGTGCGACCACGCGCAGCGGCAGTCTGACGGCTCCGCTTCGTGCCCGCTTCGGCATCAATTGCCACTTGGAATATTACGACCATCAGACGCTTAAGGGTATCGTGAAGCGTTCGGCACGCCTGCTGAAAATCGGCATCGACGAGGAGGCGGCGTTGGAGATCGCTTTACGCAGCCGTGGCACACCGCGTGTTGCGAACTCACTGCTGCGTCGCGTGCGCGACTTCGCGATGGTGCGCGGATCGGGGCGTATAGACCTCTCTATAGCTCGTCATGCGCTGGAGGCGTTGAATATCGACCGCCACGGTCTTGACGAGATTGACAACCGCATTCTGCTCACGATCATCGATAAGTTCAAGGGTGGCCCCGTCGGTCTCACCACTATCGCCACTGCAATCGGTGAAGATGCGGGCACGATCGAGGAGGTTTACGAACCGTTCCTCATCAAAGAGGGATTCTTGAAGCGCACACCGCGCGGACGCGAAGTGACGGAGCTTGCCTATCGTCATCTCGGCCGCACGCAAGGCCCGGTGCAGAGCTCGCTGTTTGATGATTGAATTTAGTGAGAAGTGAGAGGTGAGAAGTGAGAAGTGAGAAGCCACTCAACTCTCAACCCTCAACTTTTTGTCTCGGCGGACGCGATTTATCGCGTCCCTACTGAACCCTCAACCCTCATCTCTCAACTATTAACCATTAACCATTAACTAAAAGGAATGGCTGGAATTAAAGCCTTGGCCAAGGAGACGGCTGTCTATGGCCTCAGCAGCATCATCGGACGCTTTCTGAACTGGTGTCTGGTGCCGCTTTATGTGTATCTCTTCCCATCGGAAGAGTACGGTATCGTGAGCTATCTTTACAGTTTTACGGCTGTTGCTCTCGTAATCCTTAATTATGGCATGGAGACCGGTTTCTTCCGATTTGCCAACAAAGAGAGCGACCCGCAGAAGGTGTATGCCACATCCCTCTCGTCGGTGGCGCTGACATCGACTGCTTTTGTGGTGCTCCTTACGGTTTTTCTACAACCTGTGTCAGATGCGCTGCTTCTGCCGAATCATAAGATTTATGTATGGTTGCTCGGTGTCACGGTGGCGATCGATGCTTTTAGTAACATACCGTTTGCCTATCTGCGTTTCAAGAAGAAGGCGTTCCGCTTTGCCGGTATCAAGTTGCTCAATATCGGCGTCAACATAGGGCTCAACCTCTTCTTCCTCCTTGCGTGCCCTGCGCTGATGAAATACTGTCCGGCTGCGGTGAGCTGGTTTTACGAACCGGCCGGAGGGGAGGCGTTCGGTATCGGGTGGATCTTCGTTGCCAACATCCTCTCTTCGCTGACCGTGCTGTGTTGTCTTCTTCCAGAACTGCGTGGTCACCGCTTCGGAATAGAGGGAAAATTGCTGAAAAATATGCTCGGCTACAGCTGGCCGCTGCTCATCTTGGGTGTGGCCGGAATCATGAGCCAGAACATGGGTCAGATGCTTATGCCCTATATCTTCGAGGGTCATGAGACCGAGGCCCGCTCGATGGTGGGAATCTATGGCGCCAACATCAAGATCGCCATCGTGATGGTGATGTTCGCGCAGGCATTCCGCTATGCCTACGAGCCGTTTATCTTCGCGCAGGCGAAAGGTGAGGGTGAGGATAAGAAGCAGGCATATTGCGACGCGATGAAATATTTCGTTATCTTCGGTCTCTTCATCTTCTTGGGGGTGATGTACTTCCTGCCGGTGCTGAAACACTTCGTGGCTCCCGGTTACTGGTCGGGTCTGCAGGTGGTGCCGGTGATGATGATAGCCGAGCTCTGCTTCGGCATCTTCTTCAATCTCTCGCTATGGTATAAGCTCACCGATCGCACGCAGTGGGGGATGTATCTCTCGCTTCTCTGCTTCGTGCTGATGCTCGGCTTCAACCTATGGCTGGTGCCGATGATCGGTATTCCGAACGGCTACATGGGTTCGGCTTGGGCGGCGTTGATAAGCTACTTCATCGTTATGTGCGTCTCCTACTTCCTCTCGCGCAAATATTACCCCCTCCCTTACGAGACAGGGCGTATCTTCCTCTACATCCTCTTCGCCGGTGTGCTTTACGCCGCCGGGGAATATATAGGCAGAATCAGCGGCACGGTGGTGATGTATGCTGTGAGAATACTGCTGCTCATCATCTACTTAGGCGTGGTCGTAAAGATCGAGAAAGTGCCGGTGCCCGGCTTGCACCACAGATAATAAAGTAGGGACGCGATATATCGCGTCCGCCGATTGTGCATATATGTGGACGCACCATGGTGCGTCCCTACAATAATACTAACTATTATCCTAACTTTACCTTGTTATGAAAAAAGCATTTTTTAGTTTTCTTGCTCTTGGGGCATCTCTGATGTCGCCATTAACTGTTGCTGCTTCCAACGACGGCGCGATGCTGTGGGTTGAGGCCGAATCTTTCGCCGACAAAGGTGGCTGGGTCGTTGACCAGCAGTATATGGATATCATGGGGTCGCCTTACCTTATGGCGCATGGAATCGGCACACCCGTGGCCGATGCGCAGACCTCCGTTGAGATTCCCGCAAAAGGAAAATATTATGTGTATGCCCGCACCTACAACTGGACTTCGCCGTGGTACGACGGCAAGGGACCGGGCAAATTCCGTGTAGCTGTAAATGGTAAAAACGTAGGCGGAATCGTGGGCGATACCGGCTCAAAATGGGGCTGGCAGAAGGTGGGAGCGGTCAATCTCAACGCCGGCGAGACGAAGATTGCCCTGAAAGATATTACAGGCTTTAATGGTCGTTGTGATGCTGTGGTGCTCAGTACCGATTCCAACCTTAATCTCCCTGATGGTGGCGAAGAATTGAAGAAGATACGCCGCACAGCTTTAGGAAAAGATGGAGTGCAACCGAAGGTGGAGAAATACGACTTTGTAGTTGTCGGTGGCGGTATTGCTGGAATGTGTGCGGCTGTTACGGCAGCGCGCAACGGTCTCAAAACCGCTTTGGTCAACGACCGCCCTGTGCTTGGTGGCAATAATAGCGCGGAGGTGCGTGTGCATCTCGGCGGCAACATTGAGTTGGGACCTAACAAAGGGCTCGGCCGCATGATCCGTGAGTTCGGGCATGAGCGTAAAGGTAACGCCAAACCTGCTGAGTTCTATGAGGACGACAAGAAAGAGGCATGGATTCTTAGCGAACCGAACATCACCCTCTATTCCAACTGTCATGCCGTTGGAGTTACGATGGAGGGCAACAATATAAAAGGTGTGACGATTGAAAATATCGAGAATGCCGAGGAGTTTCTGCTCGAAGCACCATTCTTTTCCGACTGCACGGGCGATGGCACTATAGGTTACCTCGCCGAAGCTGATTACCGCATGGGTCGCGAGGCCCGCAGCGAGTTCAACGAGTCGCTTGCTCCCGAGGTTGCCGACAGCTTAGTGATGGGAACCTCTATCCAATGGTATTCGGAGAAAGCCCCGAACGGCAAAGCGAAGAAATTCCCGGAGTTCGTTTACGGCATAGTGTTCAACGACTCCACGTGCGAACCGCTGAAAAAGGGTGAGTGGAAATGGGAGACAGGGATGAATCTCAATCAGATCACGGAGGCTGAGCGTGTGCGTGACTACGGTATGGCTGTGGCCCTCGCCAACTGGAGCTATCTCAAAAACGGGATGAAGCAGACCCCCGACGCGGTGAAAGACCGTGACCTCGCATGGATGGGATTCATCGGTGGCAAACGAGAGTCGCGCCGTCTGCTCGGTGACTATATTCTGAAACAAGATGACATAGACAAAAACGTGAGTCATGAGGATGCTTCCTTCACTACCTCCTGGAGCATCGACCTCCATTTCCCCGACTCCGTCAATTCGAAGCATTTCCCCGGTCGTGAATACAAAGCCGCCACAATCCACCGCTACATCTACCCCTACGCAGTGCCTTACCGCTGCCTCTACTCGCGCAACATCGGCAACCTCTTCATGGCCGGACGCAACATCAGCACCACCCACGTCGGCATGGGAACCACCCGCGTGATGCGCACCACTGGGATGATGGGCGAGGTAGTAGGGATGGCCGCCAGCCTCGCCTACAAACGCCACACCACCCCGCGCGGAGTGTACCAAAAATATCTGACGGAGCTCAAAGAGATGATGCAGGCAGGTGCCGGCAAACCCACTGACGGACTCCCCGACAACCAGCACTACAACGTCCAGAAACACCTCCCCGCCCCCCGCGCCTTCACCGCCGACCCGGCCACCCGACCGGAATAAACCGCACATAAAATCAACAGACGTTACCCCACAAAACCGGACTTTACCACTCAAAACAAGACGTTATCCCTCAAAACCGGATTTTATCCCTCAAAATATGAAAAGGCTTACTCCCCATCACCGGGATTACGCCTTTTTGTCCTTTTCTCAATTTTTATTTCGACGATTTTGTGCCTTTTCTCAATTTTTATTTGAGTGATTCTGTATCTTTTCTCAACTTTTGGAGGAGCAGTAAGAGAATTTTGGTACTGTTGAAGATGAATCCACCCGTAGTTTATAAAAGGGGAGGAGAAGACTTGATAATTATGATTATGTGATGGGGGAAATGGCGGAATTTGGTGCGAAAAGATAGTATATTTTGCGGAAGTGTGATAAAAAATTAAATTTTCTTAAAAATTTAGTTAGATATTGTTTGGTATTTATAAAAATAATATTTACATTTGCAACGAAACACTATTAATAAGCAGAAATTAGATTGGAATTAAGGTAAATAATTCTACCCGTGCTCATCTTATGATATATAGCATTGTGAGAAAATTCGCAAATTTCTATATATAAGATGATTTGATTCAACCTAATTTTAATTGAGAAAGGGGCCGATCGTTGAGATTAGCTCCTTTTGTTATGTTTTAGTGGCGGCTACAAACTTATTTCCAACAGTTTATGTTAATTATAATAGATGAATTAATTACACATTAAACAAATCTATGAGACTGTCAGGACGCAGGATGAGCAATAACATCGACGATCGGCGTGGCCGAGTGTCGGGAGGCAAGGTTGCCGGTATCGGCGGCATCGCCGGATTAATCATAGTGGCTGTTTTTACATGGATCAGCGGCGGCAATCCGCTTGACGTAATTTCGCAGAGCGGCTATTCCGTAAATAATATCATCAATCCCGCGCAAGGGAATTATCAGCCTACGCAGAAGGAGGAGGAATTGGCTAAGTTCGCGTCGCAGATACTTGCGGGCACAGAGGATGTCTGGACCCGGGAGTTCGAGAAGATGGGAATGACCTATACACCGCCGAAGATGGTGCTGTTCACCGGCTCGGTGCAGTCGGGGTGCGGAGGTGCGACATCGTCGACGGGTCCTTTCTATTGCTCGGCAGACCAGACGGTATATATCGACCTGTCGTTTTTTGAGCAGATGGAGAAGCAGATGGGTGCGGGCGGTGATTTTGCCTACGCCTATGTCATAGCCCACGAAGTCGGGCATCATGTACAGAATCTTTTGGGTACGCTGGGGCAGGCTCATGACCTTATGTCGCGCGTGTCGAAAGCCGAGGCCAATCAGCTGAGCGTGCGTCTTGAATTGCAGGCTGACTTCTACGCCGGCATCTGGGCATATCATGACAACGAACTCTTAGGATCGCTCGAACCGGGCGACATCGAGGAGGGTATCAACGCCGCCTCGAAGATCGGCGACGACTATCTGCAGCGTCAGGCACAAGGGTATGACGTGCCCGATTCGTTTACCCACGGCCGTTCCGACCAGCGCGTGAAATGGCTGAAACGCGGTGCCACCACGGGCGACATCCGCCAGGGCGACACCTTCTCCCCCGCCTACTCCGCCCTTTAGCCAAGCACTAAGTCAGGCCTCATTCAGATTGTGCGATTCTCCTCAATTGTTTTGTCTGTTTGACTTGTGCCCTGACTCAGGTCCTAATGGTAGATTGCCCAAAACATTTAAACTGGTCAAAATAGGATATTGTTCTGATAATTTCAGCATGTAGATAGCTGGCATTCAGGAACTATTTACTAATTTTGTAATATGAATGACTTAACAGTATCAAATATTGAGCGGCAGAACGTTTTAAACAACAATTATGCCATCCAAGCCATCCAAGAGAACTTGGATGTTAATGGTCTGCGTTTCCATGATCAGTTGCTTTTCACCACCAAGATGGTTGCGGATTTCTATGATGTTGATGAACGTACTATTAAACGTTATGTACAAGAACACGGAGATGAACTTCGAGCTAACGGATACTTTTTAAGTCAAGGTAACTCGCTGAAAGAGTTGAAGTTGCATTTTGTTAGGGACATTAATGTCCCTAAGTTCACACGCCAGCTGGGAGTCTTTTCATTCCGCGCCTTCCTGAACATAGGAATGCTTCTTACAGAGAGTGAAAAGGCCAAGCAACTTCGCACCCGGATACTTGACATTGTTATAGCCACTATCAATGGACGTGCCGGAGGAGGCACAAAGTATATAAATTGGCGAGACCGTGACTATGTTCCAACTGCAATTAAGAGTGAAAACTACCGCAAGAATTTCACGCAAGCTGTAGGTAAGTATGTTGATGGGCACCCCAATTATAAGTACGAACAAATAACAGACTTGATATACAAAGCCGTATTCAAGGAGAATGCAAAAGAGTATCGAGAGGTTCTGCGTTTACAAAACGAGGAAAATGTGCGTCATACTCTTTATTCAGAAGTCCTACTTTGCATCTCATCATTTGAGAATGGTGTTGCTCATCAGATAGAGAAATGTTATTCCGAGAATGGCAATAAACAGTTGTCAATAGATGAAATCAAGGCTATAATTGATGAATTAGCCGCCGCTCCCATGATGGAACCATTTATTCATGATGCCAGAACAAAAATGGCATCCCGTGATGTTGCATTCCGTGACGCATGGCATGGTAATCTCGCAGAGTATCTCAGAGCTGTTACTCCTGACGAGTTTGATAAGTTTATCGGTGATGCTTCGATT
>JAIEAO010000184.1 GCA_029071345.1 Muribaculaceae bacterium
AAGTTGAAAGACCGCCTTGTAGCCATCAACCGCGTTACAAAAGTAACCAAGGGTGGTCGCGCATTCAGCTTCGCCGCCATCGTTGTCGTAGGTAACGAGAACGGTGTGATCGGCTGGGGTCTCGGCAAAGCCAATGAGGTCACTGCAGCCATTGCGAAAGGTGTAGAGACAGCTAAGAAGAATCTTATCAAGGTTCCCGTGCACAAAGGCACTATCCCCCACGAGGTGAGCGCCAAGTTCGGCGGCTCACGCATCTTCCTCAAACCCGCTTCTGAGGGTACTGGAGTGAAGGCCGGTGGTGCAATGCGTGCAGTGCTTGAGAGTGTAGGTATCACTGACGTGCTCGCTAAGTCAAAAGGTTCATCCAACCCCCACAACCTTGTGAAGGCTACGATCGCAGCTCTCGACGAGCTCCGCAGCCCGCAGCAGGTGGCTCAGAACCGTGGCGTGTCAGTGGAAAAAGTGTTTAACGGCAAATAAGAACACAGAAATGGCACAGATTAAAATCACACAGATCAAGAGCCGTATCAACGCTCCGAAAGTGCAGAAGCTTACGCTCGACGCACTCGGTCTTCATAAGATGAATCATTCCGTTGTAAAGGAGGATAATCCTTCGATCATGGGAATGGTAAAAAAAGTTCACCACTTAGTTGAAGTGACAAAACTCTAAAAAAGACACAAGCAATGGAATTACATAATTTACAACCGGCACCCGGAAGCAACAAGGGTAACAAGCGCGTAGGCCGCGGCACAGGCTCAGGCTACGGCGGCACATCTACTCGCGGTCACAAGGGAGCAAAATCTCGCTCAGGCTATTCTCACAAGGTAGGTTTTGAGGGAGGTCAGATGCCTCTTCAGCGCCGTGTGCCCAAATTCGGTTTCAAAAACATCAACCGTGTTGAATATAAGGCCATCAACCTCGATGCACTTCAGGCTCTGGCCGAGGCTTCAAACCTCACAAAAATTACGGTTGAGGATCTTCGCAATGCAGGTCTCGCATCCAAGAAAGCATTGGTGAAAGTGCTCGGCAACGGCGCCATCACTAAAGCTCTCGAGATCGAGGCAAATGCATTCTCGAAGTCTGCAGAGGAGGCCATTAAGGCTGCCGGCGGAACCGCAATTACAAAATAACTAAATTACAATGGGATTTACTCAAACAATTAAAAATATCTGGAGTGTAGAAGATCTTCGCAAGCGCATCGGCATCACGTTGCTGCTTGTGATCATCTACCGCTTCGGATGCTATGTAGTTCTTCCTGGCATCGACCCTGATGAACTCTTAGCTATGAAGAACTTCACTTCAGATGGTCTGATGCAGCTCCTCGACATGTTCTCGGGAGGTGCATTCTCGCAAGCCTCTATCTTCGCCCTCGGTATCATGCCCTACATCACGGCATCGATCGTGATCCAGCTTCTCGGCATGGTGCTTCCGGCGTTCCAGAAGATGCAGAGAGAGGGCGAGAGCGGCCGCATGAAACTCAATCAATACACCCGCTACCTGACCGTGTTTATTCTCGTGCTTCAGGGTCCGGCTTACCTGATGAACCTTAAATATCAGGTCGCAGCCGCAGGCGGTCATGTAGAGATGGGTGCTCTTACTATTGCGTTTATGACCATCGTGCTCGCTGCAGGCTCCATGTTTATCATGTGGCTTGGAGAGCGTATTGACCAGAAGGGTGTCGGCAACGGCATCTCGTTCATCATCCTTATCGGTATCATCGCCCGTCTGCCTGAAGCTTTCATTCAGGAATTCACAGGCCGTCTGATGAACTCACAGGGTGGTGGTCTTGTGCTCTTCCTGGTTGAGATCGTGATTCTCCTTGCAGTTATTGCAGGCGCAGTGCTCCTCGTTCAGGGAGTCCGCAAAGTGCCCGTGCAGTATGCAAAGCGCGTGGTCGGCAACAAGCAATATGGCGGCGCGCGCCAGTACATTCCCCTGAAGGTGAATGCTGCCGGCGTAATGCCTATCATCTTTGCTCAGGCCATCATGTTTATCCCTATCACCTTGGTTGGCTTCAGCACTAACCGTTCAGGATTCTTCGGAGCAATGACCGATATGTACGGATTCTGGTATAACGCTATCTACTTTATCATGATTGTGGCGTTCACATATTTCTACACCGCAATCACTGTTCGTCCCGCCCAGATGGCAGAGGACATGAAGCGTAACAACGGCTTCATCCCCGGCATCAAGCCCGGCAAACCGACAGTGGAATACCTTGACTCGATCATGTCGCGCATCACTCTTCCTGGTTCGATCTTCCTCGGAATCGTGGCTATCCTTCCCGCGATAGCACACATCTGCGGACTGAACCGCAACTTTGCATCCTTCTTCGGAGGAACATCGTTGCTGATCCTCGTCGGCGTCGTGCTCGATACTCTCCGCATCATCGAAGGTCATCTTAAGATGCGTCACTACGACGGTCTGATGAAAGACGGAAGCATCATGGGCCGAGCCCAGAACAATAGGATATATTAATCAATTGTAACTCGTTGGCGATTTGAAATGATTTATCTCAAGACAGCTGAGGAAATAGAATTGATGAGAGGTGCGTGCGACCTTGTAAGCCGCACGCTCGGGGAAGTTGCCAAATGGGTAGCTCCCGGAGTGACCACCTTGAAACTGGATACCATAGCAAGAGAGTTTATCCTCGATAACGGGGGTAAGCCCTCATGCTTGGGTTATCACGGTTTTCCCGGCACACTCTGCATTGAGGTGAACGAGACAGTGGTGCATGGATTCCCCTCGGCTTATACCTTGCAGGAGGGCGACATCGTGGGCACCGACTGTGTGGCCGAACTTAACGGTTATCATGGCGACAGCTGTTACACATTCGCTGTAGGGGAGATCGACGAGAAGACTTCAAGACTTCTTCAGATCACAAAAGAAAGTCTCTACAAAGGAATCGAAGCGGCAAAAGCAGGTAAACGCATCGGCGATATCTCCAACGCCGTGCAGACATTCTGCGAACGTAACGGCTACAGCGTAGTTCGCGAGATGTGTGGTCACGGCATCGGAAAAAGCATGCATGAAGATCCCGAGGTGCCCAATTATGGACGTCGCGGCATCGGACCCGTGCTCAAACCCGGAATGGTGATGGCAATCGAACCGATGATCAATCTCGGAAGCAAGAATATCGTGATCTCCTCCGATGGCTGGCAATGCCGCACGCGCGACCGCAAGCCGTCAGCGCATTTTGAGCATACGATAGCCATAACGCATGAGGAGCCCGAGATACTCACCACCTTCAGATATATTGACGAAGCTCTCGCAGCAAAGCAGTAATACAGATAAATCAATCAAATCAAAGAATAATATGGCAAAACAAGCTGCAATCGAACAGGACGGAGTCATTCTCGAAGCGTTATCGAATGCGATGTTCAAGGTAGAACTTGAAAACGGACATGAGATAACCGCCCATATCTCGGGAAAAATGAGAATGCACTACATCAAAATCCTCCCCGGCGACAAGGTAAAGGTAGAAATGTCACCCTATGACCTGAGCAAGGGAAGAATCTCATTCAGATATAAGTAACCCCAGACTCTTTCAGCTTAAAAATATATAGATATGAAAGTAAGAGCATCAGTGAAGAAACGCACTGCCGACAGCAAGATCGTTCGTCGCAAAGGTCGTCTTTACGTAATCAACAAAAAGAACCCTAAATTTAAAACTCGTCAAGGATAATAACGCCGGCGTCTGCTTTTCGGCGTCTTGAAGCCTTAAAAAAGGTAAAAAAGGCGCGAAAAGGGGATGTTACGTCAAAATTTTCGGATAAAATTTAATTTTGACGGCATGATTTATTAACTTTGCAAAAATATTATAATTGTACCTATGGCAGTAAGAATCGTCGGCGTAGATTTGCCGCAGAATAAAAGAGGCGAAATCGCCTTGACTTACATCTACGGCATCGGCCGTAGCGCAGCCAACACCATCCTTACAAAGGCAGGTGTAGACCGCGACATAAAGGTTAAAGACTGGACAGACGACCAGGCAGCGGCCGTTCGTGAAGTTATCCAGCGCGATTACAAAGTGGAGGGCGACCTTCGCTCAGAAATTCAGTTGAACATCAAGCGACTGATGGATATCGGCTGCTACCGCGGCATCCGTCATCGTCTCGGACTTCCTCTTCGTGGCCAGAGCACCAAGAACAATGCCCGCACACGCAAAGGACGCAAGAAAACAGTCGCTAACAAGAAGAAAGCTACTAAGTAAAATAATTAAAGTATGGCAAAAAAGACAGTCGCAGCAAAAAAGAGGAATGTCAAGGTTGATGGCGTTGGCCAGCTCCATGTGCATAGCTCTTTCAACAACATCATTGTGTGTCTGGCCAACGGCGAGGGTCAGGTAATCTCCTGGTCATCGGCAGGCAAGATGGGCTTCAGAGGCTCTAAGAAGAACACACCTTACGCAGCTCAGATGGCAGCACAGGATTGTGCAAAGGTTGCATACGATCTGGGTCTCCGCAAGGTGAAAGCATACGTTAAAGGACCGGGCAACGGCCGTGAGTCTGCAATCCGCACCGTGCACGGTGCCGGTATCGAGGTTACAGAGATCGTAGACGTAACTCCGCTTCCGCATAACGGATGCCGTCCTCCCAAAAGGAGAAGAGTCTAATCTATAAGGACAGATAATAATCAACATAACGGTTATAATCAACAAAGAGTCCGCAAGCCGGATCCTGAATGCGAATAGACTGTCTGTAAACCTTTCTCTTGACAGTCGCGGCTGCGCTAAGGGATCAGAAGCTCAAGGGCCGCTTTAATTAAAAAGAAAGAAAAATGGCAAGATACACAGGACCAAAAACAAAGATTGCACGTAAGTTCGGCGAACCGATCTACGGCGATGACAAAGTTCTGGCAAAAAAGAATTATCCGCCGGGACAGCATGGTGCTAACCGCCGCCGCAAGACCTCAGAGTATGGCTTGCAGCTGCGCGAGAAGCAGAAAGCAAAATACACTTACGGAGTGCTGGAGCGTCAGTTCCGCAATCTGTTTGAGAAAGCAGCCCGCACAAAGGGCATTACAGGTGAGGTGCTTCTCCAGCTTTTGGAAAGCCGTCTCGACAACGTGGTATACCGCCTTGGCATCGCGCCGAGCCGTCCGGCAGCGCGTCAGCTCGTGCTTCACAAGCATATCACAGTAAATGGCAAGCTGGTCAATATCCCTTCTTACAAGGTTCTTCCCGGTGATGTCGTTGCAGTCCGCGAGAAATCAAAATCTCTTGAGGTTATCGAAGACGCACTCGCAGGCTTCAACCACAGCAAATATCCCTGGCTCGAGTGGGATGAGAGCGTGAAAGGTGGTAAATTCCTTCACATCCCCGCCCGTGAGGACATCCCCGAGACTATCAAGGAGCAATTGATCGTCGAGTTATATTCTAAATAATAAACAATAAGATACCCATGCCAATTTTAGCATTTCAAAAACCTGACAAGGTGATCATGCTTGAATCGAGCAACTCGTTCGGAAAATTTGAATTCCGTCCGCTCGAACCCGGATATGGTCAGACAATAGGTAACGCCCTGCGCCGCATACTTCTGTCGTCGCTCAACGGCTATGCCATCTGGTCAATCCGCATCGACGGAGTTGCTCACGAGCTCGATACAATCCCCGGTGTGAAAGAGGATGTGCAGAACATCATTCTTAACCTTAAGCAAGTACGCTTTAAACAGCTCACCGCGGATCATGAGTCGGAGAAGGGCACAATCACCGTATCCGGTACAGATGTGTTCACTGCAGGCGATTTGGGTAAAGTTCTTTCCGGTTTCGAGGTGCTCAATCCCGATTTGGTGATCTGCC
The DNA here is from genome assembly GCA_029071345.1 of Muribaculaceae bacterium. Classification (GTDB taxonomy): domain Bacteria; phylum Bacteroidota; class Bacteroidia; order Bacteroidales; family Muribaculaceae; genus Lepagella. The sequence continues at coordinate 5,801 of JAIEAO010000184.1, forward strand.
ACCTCGATCCTTCGGCAAGTTTCCAGATGGAATTCAACATTAACAAAGGGCGCGGTTGGGTCCCCGCAGAAGAGAATCGCGAGCTTATTTCAGGCTCGAATCTCAATGAAATTGCGATCGACTCTATCTACACCCCGATTAAGAATGTGAAATACTATGTGGAGAATTACCGAGTAGAGCAGAAGACCGACTATGAGAAGCTGATCATCGAGGTCACCACAGACGGCTCAATCATGCCCAAAGAGGCATTGAAAGAGGCCGCAAAGATCCTGATTCAGCATTTCATGATGTTCAGCGACGAGAAAATCACACTCGAAACTCCGCAGGAGGATGCTCCCGAAGAGTTTGATGAGGAAGTGCTTCACATGCGCCAGCTCCTTAAGCAGAAACTCGTGGACATGGATCTTTCAGTCCGTGCGCTTAACTGCTTGAAGAGTGCAGAAGTTGAGACACTTGGCGAGCTCGTAGGCTACAACAAGAACGATCTGCTCAAATTCCGCAACTTCGGAAAGAAATCGCTCAGCGAACTCGACGAGCTTCTTGAGAAGCTTCACCTTTCCTTTGGAATGGATATTTCAAAATATAAATTAGATAAAGACTAATTCCCAATGAGACATAATAAAAAATTCAACCACCTCAGTCGTAAGAAAGGACACCGCGACGCGCTCCTCGCCAACCTTGCGATCGCTCTTATCCAGCATAAGAGAATCTTCACGACTGTGGCAAAGGCCAAGGCTCTCCGTGTATATGCCGAGCCTCTGATCACTCGCTCGAAGAAAGATGACATGGCTAACCGTCGTCTCGTGTTCAGCTATCTTCAGAATAAAGAGGCCGTTAAAGAGCTTTTCGGCGTAATCGCTGAGAAAGTGGCTGAGCGTCCCGGCGGCTATCTCCGCATCCTTAAGACCACTCACCGTCTTGGCGACAACGCTGAGATGTGTATGATCGAATTCGTAGACTTCAACGAGAATATGCTTGAGGCTACAACTGCGAAGAAAGCAAAAACCACTCGTCGTTCTCGCTCTAAGAAAGCTGCCGCTCCCGCTGCCGCTCCCGCTGAGGCTCCGGCAGAGGAAGCTCCCAAAGCAGAGGAGGCTCCTAAGGCTGAGTAATATATCGACAGCGAAAACTACGATATACGGAAGAGGATGTGTCAAGACATTTTGGCGCATCCTCTTAAGTATATCTTTGGGCTTGCGCCCTCAGCACAGTCTGAGAGCGGAGAGAGAATAGGAAGGAGATAATAGGAAGGAGAGAATAGGAAGGAGAGAAGAGGGATGAGAGGAGAAGAATGAGAGGATAGGAATGAGAGGAGAGATATTGTAAGCTACAGCATTAAGCTCTGAGGGAGAAAGGATAGGGAAGAGAAGCTTTGGGTTTTGATTTAGAAATTTCGAAAAAAGGATGAGGATTGATATTCTGACAGTATTGCCCGAGATGGTTGAGCCGTTTATGAACTGCTCGATTCTGAAACGTGCGCAAGATAAAGGTATAGTTGAGATTCATGTGCACAATCTGCGAGATTATTCGACTAATAAGCATCGCAAAGTAGATGATTATCCGTTTGGAGGAGAGGCAGGGATGGTGATGCAGATAGCTCCAATTGATGCGTGTATATCCAAATTGATGGCAGAGCGTCATTATGACGAAGTGATATTCACATCGCCCGATGGAGAGCAGTTCGATCAGCCTATGGCTAATCAACTGTCGTTACTCGATAATATCATCATTCTTTGCGGCCATTATAAGGGTGTCGACTGGCGTGTGCGCGAACATCTGATCACCAAGGAGATTTCAGTAGGTGATTATGTGCTTACGGGCGGTGAACTTCCTGCAGCTGTAATAGCGGATGCCGTCGTGAGGATAATACCGGGAGTGATCGGAGACGAGCAGTCGGCCTTGTCAGATTCTTTTCAGGACAATCTTTTGGCACCCCCTGTCTATTCCCGTCCGGCGGAGTATAAAGGATGGCGTGTGCCCGATATTCTGCTTTCGGGGCATGAAGCCAAAATCGCGGAATGGCGTTATGAGCAAGCTCTTGAGCGCACCAAACGTCTGCGCCCCGATCTGCTTGAAGGAAAGTAAGAGCGGTTGGCTAAGGGGAGAAAATCAAGTGTATACGGATTCGAGAGGTCAGAGAAAGTATGCGTGCGAGTGAGAGGAAAGGGGCATGGGCATTGATGACGGGCATAGTGATGTTCGGCTTCATGCTGTGGATCTTCGGGAAATGCAGCAACGCCCGCGATTCGGCCTCGTTTAATGGAAAAGACGGTCCATCAGAAGTAGAGATGAGGCAGCTTCCATCGGAGTCTATTGAAGATTCCAGTAATGGTCATGGCCGGCGAATTAAAAATAGGAAGAATCGCAGCGGAGAGGCAGAGAAAGGGGGAGTAAAAAAGAATAAAAAAGGTAAGCAAGCCAAACAGAGAATCCCCGTAAGAGATATTCTTGCAGACACCATCACGACAGAATGACAGATAATACGGAGGCATTGCGACCATATTCTCACCGACCGATTGTTTTAACACACCACTTCGACAAAAATCATCTTCCGGGCGATGGTGTTAACTTATCGAAAAAATAGAAATAAAATGCGGTGGAGTGGTGGATAAATAGGAAAATTTTATTAACTTTGCAGTCGGTCTGAGTGCCTACGGCACCGCGCACCGGCCTAACGGCCGACGTTCGCTCTCAGCCGACTTGCGAATATCTTACGATATTTGTCAGTTTAGGTCTGAGTGCCTTCGGCACCGCGCACCGGCCTACCGGCCTACCGGCCGACGTTCGCTCTCAGCCGACTTGCGAATATCTTACGATATTTGTCAGTTTAGGTCTGAGTGCCTTCGGCACCGCGCACCGGCCTACCGGCCTGACGGCCGACGTTCGCTCTCAGCCGACTTGCGAATATCTTACGATATTTGTCAGTTTAGGTCTGAGTGCCTTCGGCATCGCGCACCGGCCTATCGGCCGACGTTCGCTCTCAGCCGACTTGCGAATATCTTACGATATTTGTCAGTTTAGATCTGAGTGCCTTCGGCACGATGCAATAAGCCGCAATAGCTCAGTTGGTAGAGCATTTCATTCGTAACGAAAAGGTCGTGGGTTCGAGTCCCACTCGCGGCTCCCGGTTAATTTATTAAAAGTCAGCTCATTAAGGGCTGACTTTTACTGGTTTTAGGGGTTGGAAGCGGTATTGGAGGGAGAGGAGGAGTGTGCGGGGGCGGAGGGTGAAGTGGTGTTCGGTGCGGGTGAGGGTGCCGTAGTTGATGTATCGGTAGTTGCGTTTGTTCAGGAGGTTGTTGGCGGTCAGGGTCAGCCGCAGTTTGCTGTTGATGCGCCAGACGGCGGTGGCGTCGAGCAGTATCAGGTTGGCGTTGTTGCCTTCCGGGAAGCGGGTGTAGAAATGTTCAGCCCCGAAGGTGAAATTGAGGTTGTCGAGGGGGATGAGGGTCGCAAATAAGTTTTGGTGAATGGTTTGATAATCACTGCTTTCGCGCTCTACAAGAAGATGCGAGAAGTTGTAGTCAGCCTCGTAAGTTACCGACAACCACTTAGTAATAGAGCCTCTGAGAAACGGTTTTATGCCGGCGGAGAGTTGTTTGTACGGAATTACGGCATTGTCGCGCATTGAGGAGGCCGACGAATGGGAGGCATTTATATCCGCGCCAATCACCATCTTGCTATGCCCGAGTCCTTTGCTGATCCCTCCATTCAGGGCCCAGGTTTGATTGTCGGATGCATGGCCGGTATAGGTAGAGATGATGAAGTCGTCAATAAAAATTTGGTCAGACATCATGGAGTTGTGACGATAGCTGTAAGAAGCCGAAAGATTGACGAAGAGAGATTTGATAGGATTGCGATATTTATACGATAGCGAAGCCGATGCGTCGTGCGAATATTTATCCGGATTTGAGGCGATGAAAAGATTACGGTAGTCGGCCAACACCGGCACGTCAATATTAAGATAGGGCTGAGGAGAGGTCAGGCGGTAAGATGCCGAACCTGAAAGTTCGGATTTGGCAGTAAGCTGACGGCGCACGGTGAATCGTGGCGAAGTGTTGAGATAATCGTGTTGCCCTGCGATGGAATAATGAAGCCATTTCAGCGGTACACTTAATGACAGGCGCCATCCGTTCCGCTCGAAATCTACCTGCGGTGAGGCGTAAAGATTTGATAGAAAAGCAGAGTGGATACCGCTGTTATCGAAATCGCCGAATCCAGATAGGGCGGAGTTCATGCGATGGTAATTCAGGTCAATGCCCGCGTTCAGATAATATTTCCAGAAGCGGGTGAGTTTACCGAGTCGGGTCTCGGTGGTGCTTCGAAAATCGGTTGTTTTCAGTAATTGAACCGCGTCTTCCTCGCCTGAAATAAACAGTCGGTCGGGGCGATAGGAAAGTGAATTGCGCGAAATAAGGGTAAAAAGTTTCTTTTCGTTTCGCTTCACCAACCTTAGATTATTGACAGCTGAAAATTTCTTACGGTCGGTCTGTTGCGCGAGGTCAAAAGACCCTGTGATCTCTGAATTCGATTTGCCTAAACCTCCTGACAATGTAAGCTTATCCATCAGATAATAAGAGCGTTTGTTGGTCTCGCTGAAGAACTGAGCCGAGAAATCATGACTCTGCGTGCGTTGCGAATTATTCTGCACGAACTGCGGAATCTGTGAACTGAGATAATCGGTAGTCAAACCGGACTTATAATCAAGGCGGTCTCCCATATAGTCAAATTTAAGGCGCATGGATGTGTCGCCCGTCTTCCATGCCGTGATGGCATCAGCAAGCCAGGAAAGGTTATCGCGCGTGCGCTTTTCCGTCAGAGGGGCATTGATGATATCGGCCGAGATATATTCCGGCCAAAGATTCTCTGAATAATCGGAAGATTGGATATCGCTCAAATCATGGTCGCGGATCTCATTGGCAGGGTTCCAGCCGGTGTTGTCACCCTTTAAGGTAAACATATTCTGAATCTTACGCGCCATCCGCATCGTGAACAGTGAGGCATCGTAGAGAAACGGTTGAATCCCAACAGCGGCCTGCGCCACACCGACCCATCGACCGCGTGCGTCCTCCTTCAGTTTAAGATTTATACCCGCCTCTTCCGGGAATTCGATCCTTTCGAGAGCTTTTACGGGCTGATGATGCTCCATCACCTCCACCGACTTCACATCATTGTGTGAGATGTTGTTGGTGGCCAATCCATACTGACCGCCGATGAAGTCATTGCCATCGAGATAGAACTTATTGATCGGTTTACCTTGATATTTGATAGTGCCGTCCTCCTCGACCTTGATGCCCGGGAGACGTTTAATGACATCGATGATTGCGTTATCCTTGGCATCTGCGAATTTCTCTACGTTGAAAACGAGGGTATCACCTTTCGCGTAAATATCAGGTGCTTCGATTATCACATCTTTAAGCTGGGTCGCTTTTTGACTGAGACGCACATCTGAGAAATCGGCTGAAATGGGCAGAGTTATAGACTCATACCCCATGCAGCGGAACGTCACGGAGTCCGATCCCTCCTTAGGCCGCAACGTGAAATCACCGTTCTTATCCGTTGAGGAAAAAGCGCCTTTTGTTTTTACGATAGCTCCGGCAATCGGTTCACCCGAGTCGCTGTCTTTGACACGTCCGCGCAGTTCGCCCGGGGCTGCCGCCATTGCTGACGACAACCCGAGCAAAACGCTAAATATGAGAAAATTGAGTCTTTTCATTTCTTCCAGTCTCTTTCAAGGTAATCATACGGCAGATTGATAGGGTCGTAGGCGTCAAGCTGTGGGTTACCGGCCTCATCTGTAACCGTAACATTTTCACCTGTAGTAGATTCATAGTATGCGAACGGGTTCACTTCATAGCGGTGTCGGGCGTCATAGTAATCACGCCGCTTAACGTTATTGAACGGCACCTTATAGATGGTGATCGGGCGGTCGGCTTTCGACTTGATGCCGATGCACTCGAACGTGTAATGCCCTTTCTTGTCCGAGGCTTTCATTATCAGCCCCGGCAGACCTTGAAGTTTCCACGGCCCGTCGGCTATCGGAATATCTTCGGTGTAGAAAACGGTCCATTCGCGTCCTCGGAAATTGCAGCGTGCGCTCTGGCACTCATACCCCAAAACGTTGGTGACCGAGTCGGTCAATTCCCAATCAAGCTGCGGGATGTCCTCATCGTAGCGGAACCAATCGGTGCAAATCTTCTCGGTGTGAGTCAGTTTACCTTCGGGGTAGTTTTTATATGTCGTCATGAATTCGCCGTTGCTGAGTTTTCCATCCATTGCGGCTTTCACGATCTGCTCCTGGCTCGATCGCATCAGGATTGAATCAACGGTCAGGTTCTTATAGCTTGAGAATTTCGATAAACCATCCGGCCCGATCTGCAGGAGCATATTGTCGCTCGTGATGCTGTCTTGGAGGGTTCCGGTAGTATCCACGCAGCAACGGTAATCATACACGAACTCCATGGTCTCATTGGCGATGGTTTCCGTTTCAGGCACCGTGCTTTGAAAGATACTGAGCGTACGGCGAACTGTCTTGCCGGACACTGCTGCGGTCATGATTGCGAGAGTGGCGATTATAAAAATTGATTTCTTCATATTTGTTTGAGTTTTAGTTTTACGCCGCAAAGTTAATCGGAGGCTAAGGCTCAAGCCGAAAATAATCATTACTCAAACATTAAGGAATTATTACTAAATTATTACTACCGGCGAAATAGCTTGGCTTAAAGAATGATAACTCGCGAATTTATTATAAATTTGCGGTGAGTCAAAGTGCCTTTGGCACCGGGCACCGGCCTTTGGCCGACGTTCCCTCTTTGCTCACTCGCGAATTTTTTCACAAAAATTTGTCACCATGGAAAAAAGGATTAAGACACTTTACATAATCACAATCATTGCCATCCTGTCATTCCTCGGGATGCAGCTTTATTGGCTCTATACCCGTTATGACCTCTCTTTATATGAATATGAAGTGGATATGAGTCAGCGTATTACAAACGCTGTCAATGAATATAACGAAATCCGGAAACTGAAAAAACAAAAAGATAGGGCCGATGATAAGGATAATATCTCCATTCCCTCCTTTACTTTGCAGCAGAGTTATGGCGACACTGTGAAGACCGTGCGCACCGCCCGCATTTATACCTACAGCTATTCCGCGCATCAGGTTTTAGGTCTCGACCCGGATGTAAAGCTTACGGATGAGCAGATGAATGAGGCTGTTGGCAAAATTCGCGATTTGCAAGGGATGCCATCGGATTCTATCGTTTATGACGCGTCGGGTGCAAGGGATGAAAACGAGGCCTGGGCGGCGGCTCAGAATGCGCAGACGGAGCAAAAGCACCGCTTCACGGCGGAGGGTGTGGATTCTGTGCTAAAGAAGGAGGGAATCCACGCTGAGATTGTGATGGCGAAGGCAGACTCAATGGTGTGGAATCCTAAAATATTCTTTCACAGGTCGATAATCAAACCAGAAGTGTCTGTTATTATACCTTATTCGCAGTTGGAAGGACGCACGGTGACTGTTACTTGCCGGTTCAGTGTCTTTGATGTGTTGCCGAGTCTCTCGCCCACGTTCCTGATAGTGCTGTTGATTTCCTGTCTGCTTATCGTCTGTCTGGTGCTGCAGTTCTCAACCGTGCTTAAACTCTCCCGTATCGACAAGATGCGTAATAGTTTCGTTACTACTATGATACATGAACTCAAGCGACCGATTTCGACATTGAAGATGTGTGTGTCTGGAATGGAAAACGAGAAGATGATGGAGGATAAGGAGACGAAGCGGGAACTGATGATGGAGACGAGAAATGCACTCGATAATCTCTCAGCCTATTTCTCCAAACTGAGGGATATAACCTTCAATAACGTGGACCAGATTCCGCTTAATATTCAAAGTATTAATCTTCGCGGACTGTTCGATATGGTAGCGGAGGCCGTGACGATCCCGGCAGACAAAACGGTGAGGATTAAGAATGAGATTGGGGATGATGTGGAGGTGTCCGTAGACCGCTCGCATCTCTATAATATATTGACTAACCTCGTGGAGAATGCCGTGAAATATTCCGGGGTGGAGGTTGAGATTACGGCTTCTGCGAAAGTTGGGGGAGCGGTAGTGGAGATTCGTGTAAAGGATAACGGTAACGGTATCTCGCAGGGAGATATCAGCCGTATCTTCCAAAGATTCTACCGCGGGAAAGCCTCTGCGGGTGAGCAACCCGGTATGGGTCTCGGCCTCGCATACGTTAAACTGCTTGTGGAGGCTCATGGAGGGGAGATCGCTGTCGAAAGCGCGGAGGGGAAGGGTTCGTGTTTCATAATTAAATTGCCGCAGTGATGAAAGGGATTAAGATATTGTTAGTGGACGATGACCTGAAAAATTCGATGCTCCTCAAGCGGTTCATCGAGGCGGAGGGTTATGAAGTGATTTATGCCAACAACGGCAAGGTTGGGTTGGAGATGTATCGGGAAACGCATCCCGATCTGATTCTTCTCGATATCAATATGCCGGAACTCGACGGCTTCGAGATGGCACGTATTATCCGGCAGAACGACAAGCGGGTCAAGATCTTCTTCCTTACCGACCGCACGGATAAAGTGGACCGTCTGCACGGCTTTTCGCTCAAAGGAAACGACTATATCCCCAAACCGTTTTACCCCGAGGAACTGTTGGCGAAAATCAACGAACGTTTCGAAAGCATGACCGTAGATCAGGATGTTGAGTATAAATTAGGTGACACTCTCTTCCGTCCGAACCTTTCCTCGATAACATATAATGGAGAGACTCATTCCCTTTCAGTTCGTCAGACAGAAATACTGCAGATGTTGGCCGAAAATATCGGAAAACCTGTGGAGCGCGACCTTATACTCGAAAAAATCTGGGGCGATGCCAGCTACTCCAACTCCCTCGCCCTCAACGTACAGATCACTTACATCCGCCGACTCCTGACCGACCCCTCCGTCGCCATCATCTCCATCAAAAAGAAAGGTTACATCCTCACTATTACCGCAGCAAATTAGTAAAATTGTTTCCTTAAAGGTCTAAATTAGCAAATTGTACCATTAAAGAAACAAATACTCAAACTGTACCTTTGAAGAAACAATTTATGGCTATGGAGCCTACACTAATCGCCCCTTTCATGAGGTTTAGGGGAGGTTGAGGAGGGGGCGGTTGGCGGTGACGGTTTCCCCGGCCACGTTCTGGAGGTAGAGGGCGGTTGCTTTCGGCAGCCCGGCGTAGTAGTCGGAGGTGAAGGGGCGGCCGAGGATGGTGCTCAGTATCGTGCAGCCGGCGAGGTAACTACCTTCTAACGAGGGATGATAGTTGTCTTTGGCGTAGAGGTTGATGTCGGGGCGTTCGGTGACAACTCTTTCCCATGCCAAGCCTACGGGTGCGCACATTCCGCCGTTGTCGTGCGCCATTTCGAGATAGGTGAGCGCGATGCGGTCCTGCATCCCTTTGTAAGTCTTGTTCAGTGGATAATCGGTCTTATGGTGAACGATGCCGTTTTTATGCCCCCAAGTCATATAGTAGATAATCTTGGCGTTCGGCGAACCTGCTTTTACAAGACTGTCGAGCTGATGGGCGTAGGGATATACGTTCTCGACAACGTAGGCGGTAGGATAAGAGGGTGTGTAGCTCGCTTCCTGAATTATGGCGTAATCAAAACCTCCATCTGCGATAGTTTTCAGCATATAATCGGTTTCGAGATGCCCCTTGAGTGTCTCGCCTCCTTTAAGGCTATAGCTCGGCGCGAGTTTCATATCTACCGATGCCGCAAGGTTTTTGACGATATCGGGCAGACGGTTGTAATAAGTATAGCTGTTGCCGATAAAGAGAATCTGCGTGGAGTCTGATGGCTCGGCACGATGACGAAAGATATTGGCTGCGAAAGCTGAGTGAGCGGAGATGATAAAGGTAAGAATCAGGATGAGTCTTGTTTTCATAAATTGTTTTGTGGATGAGTGGAAAAGATGAAGGGTGCGCAGCGTAAATAGTCGGCTACGCACTCTTCAGGTTAAGTTATTTCAGCTAAAAGCGTGGGTCTTATTTCTCAGTTACTTTGCACTGCCAAGCCCAAGCGTTTTTCATTGTCTCGTCGATGGGCACCTGAGCTGTCCAGCCGAGTACTTCGTTTGCTTTCTTCGGGTCTGCCCATATCTTCTCGATGTCACCTGCGCGACGTTCGCCGATCTTGTGGGGAACCTTAACGCCTGTGGCGCGCTCGAACGAGTTGATAAGTTCGAGAACTGAGAGGCCGCGGCCTGTGCCGAGGTTGAAGATTTCCACAGCATCGGTGTCTGCGCCGTCGAGCATACGCTTCATGGCGATAACGTGAGCCTTGGCGAGGTCCACAACATCGATGTAGTCGCGGATGCAAGATCCGTCGGGAGTGTTGTAGTCATTACCGAACACGGTCAGCTCCTTGCGGATTCCGGCTGCAGTCTGAGTGAGGTAAGGCACAAGATTCTGGGGAACGCCGAGGGGGAGTTCGCCGATCATTGCAGAGGGGTGAGCGCCGATGGGGTTGAAGTAGCGGAGGAGGATGCTCTTGATGGGCGCACCGCTCTTAACATAATCTTCGATGATCTCCTCGGAAATCTGTTTGGTGTTGCCATAAGGAGAAGTGGCGGCCTTGATGGGAGCAGTCTCGTCGATCGGGTTCTTGTCAGGCTCGCCGTAAACGGTGCAGGATGATGAGAACACGATACCCTTGACTCCGAACTCGGGCATGAGGTCGAGGAGGTTGATAAGGGTGTTGAGGTTGTTGCGGTAATAGAGCAGAGGTTTCTGCACAGATTCGCCTACAGCCTTTGATGCTGCGAAGTTGATGATACCCTTGATGCCGGGGTTCTCCTCGAAGAGTTTGCGGAGGG